>CANQYK010000001.1 GCA_947628065.1 uncultured Bacilli bacterium
AATTCTTCTGGTATTGATTTTTCGTTGGTTTATAAGGACTATAACTATTCACCCCCTACAATCTAGTACACAGCGAAAGAAGAAGTATTAAAGGAAGCAATTAATATTATTGATCATTATGAATCAAAATTAGATTATGATTATAGAGAACCAAAAAAAGAATTGTTTTATTCTTGGGTTTTAAGCGATGGATTAAGAGGAGATGAGTAAAATGTGTTTGTTTTTATGTGGAGGTGGTTCTTCTTTTCAAACAACAGAAGCTTACCAAAAGTTAAATGAAATAATTGATCATACAAAACCAATATTATATGTTCCACTTGCTATGGCGGAAGATAAGTATGATAGTTGTTATGAATGGATTAATGAAGAGTTACAAAATGTTAAGGTCCCAAATATTGATATGGTAAGAACAAAAGAGGAATTATCTAGTAAGAATCTCTTTGATTATAGTGCTATTTTTATTGGTGGTGGCAATACCTATAAGCTATTAAAGGATCTTAAAACAGGTGGTGCTTTTGATAAAATAGCACAATATTTAGAGGCGGATGGTATTGTTTTTGGGGGTAGTGCTGGTGCAATTATATTTGGGCAATCCATTGATACTTGTAAATATATGGATAAAAATGAAGTAGGGTTAACCGATCAACAAGGATTTGATTTCTTCCATCATTTTTCACTGCTTTGTCATTTTACAAATGAAAGCGATGAAAAAACTGAAAAGAATAAAGCCTATTTATTAGAGCGATCAAAAGAAGAAAAAATTATTGCTTTACCAGAAGAAGACACAATATATTGTGAAAATGGAACATATGAAGTAATAGGAGAGAGGCCATATTATATTTTTGAAGATGGTAATATGATGGTATTTCAATCAAAGAAAGATCGAAAAAAAGAATTGTTAGAAATTCAAAATGCCAATCAATTAATGGATTTTATGAATTCTAATATTACCTATGGATGGTTAGATATAAAGAAAGATAAGCATTTAAACAACTTGAAAAATTTTAGAGAAATTTATAGAATTAGTTCTATTGATGAAATCTTAGAATCTGGACTTGGGACCTGTATTGAGCAAGTAAAGTTGAGTCAATTTGTATTTGATAGATTAGGTTTGGAAACAAAATTATTTTGCCATAGAGGATATGAAACAACGGATCATTTTGATAAAGAGGTTAGAATGCATTGTTTTGTATTATTCAAACAAAATGATGTATGGTACCATTTTGAACATTCCAATCAACCAAAAAGAGGGATTCATCCATATGGTAGTGTAGAAAGTGCGATTGATGATATTACAAGTGGTTTTAATGAAAATGATATAAGAGAGTTAACCGAGATTCCAGATATACCTGATGGATTAAGCTTTAAAGAATTCAATTGTTATGTGAATCAATTTGATACACAAAAAATAAGGAGGTAATAACTATGTCTTATGTTTATCTAAAAGTACCCGATAAAAAAGATTTACATTATCGGATAAAATGGATGCAAGATAATAAGACAATGTCTTATAATGCAGGATATGAAATAAATGTAAAAGGATACAACAAGAAAACAGGTACCATTACGAAAACAGAAGAAGAAATGATTGCGTGGTATGATAACTTTGTTTTACAAGAACCCGATAAGTATTATGCTTATGTTTATATTGATAATGTTTTAGAACCAATTGGAGAAGTTTATTATTATTTAGAACATGACATTCATAATATGGGAATTTTAATTCAAGATCAATATCGAGGAAAAGGATATGGTTATTTTGCTTTATTAGAACTTGAAAAAATAGCGTTTCAAAAAAATGGTATTCATGAGTTATCCGATTTTATTCCAATGGAGAGAATTGGTGCGATTAATATATTTAAAAAAGCTGGTTTTGTTCCAACAAATGTAAAACAAAAAGAATTAAAATTTGGGAAAGAATGTATTTCCGAACAATTACTACTTACAAAAGAAATGTATGATAGAAGAAAGGTGAAGAAAATGGATGAGATCGTTTTTCAATCCGAGCATATTAACTACATAAAGGTATCGGATAAGTATATAAAGGATTATTTAAAAATGATGAACAACCCGAAAATAAGAAAATTATTATCCGCCAATGATAAAGTATTTACTTATGAAGATGAGTTAAATTGGGTAAAAAGTAGCCGAGAGAAAATTCAATTTTCTATGATCGACAAAGAATCAAAGAAGTTTATTGGAAATATTGGCCTTATGGATGTTACGGATAAAGGTGCTGAAATGGGGATTACAATAACAGAAGAATTTCAAAATAAACATTATGGAAGTGAAGCTATAGAGGCTATCGTTCAATATGGTTTTGAAACACTTGGATTAGAAGAAATAAATTTAATTGTATTTTCTCATAATGAAAGGGCAATTCACTGCTATCAAAAATTAGGTTTCGTGGTAGAAAAAGTAGAAAAGAATGTAGCTCGAATTGATAATAGAGATGTTGATGATATTTATATGAAACGATCAAAATAAAAATCCTAATTTAAGGATTTTTATTTTGTTTTTTCTCTTTCATAGCTCTTTGCTAATTCTTCGTTAAATTTTCTCTTATTAATAGCGCCATGTTCATTATATTCTACTGGAAAATTTCGTCTTAATGCCAATAATTCTAAATGATAATCAAATACCCAATATGGAAAATCTGGATATTTTCTGGAATTTCCCAGTGTATCTATTTTAGAAGAAACATCTTGAATTCCTTTTTTTCCATATTTTTGATATTCTTCTTGATATAGATTTTCTAGAGCTACTGTTCGTTTATAATGATTTTCAATTTCTTCCATTATGTGTTCTTTATCGATATGATGACTTGCATAATGTGATTCTATAACAGAACGTCTAGAAACGTCTCCTTCTTTTAAATGATAAACAACATCATCATTATTTAGTGCTTTTTCCAATACATCATAAGCATAATCTAGGCCATATATGCATGCAAATTCTATCGTTTTATCTCGAACAGCATCCAAATAAACGTCAATTTGTCTATGTAATTTTCCATATAACATGCTTTTTTCTTGTCTAATTTTTTCTTGTTCTATATCTTCCTGTACGATTATTTGGAAATCTTTTTCTAATTGATTGATATCTACATAAGAATCATCATTGAAAGCCATTGTTAACGTTTTATAAAAATCTTCATCCTCATTATTCGTTTTTCTCTTTTCCTTAACAAACGTTATAAAAGAATCATAATTTACTATTTCTGTTTCCTTAAAGTACTCAAATAACAAATTTCCAAGAAAATTTTCAAAAATTTGCTTTGTTACATGCAACAAAGGATCCAGTGATTCGAGAACAAATTATTATCGGTAATATTCGTCTTATAGGTTATGTATCATGGAAAATAGCAAGGTATTATGACGTAGATTTTTATGAATTACAACAGTATGGCGCGGAAGCTTTAATAGAGAGTGTAGACAGATTTGATTTTACACTAGGATATGCTTTTTCTACTTATGCTTGTGCTTATATACGAGGACGATTATTTAATGCCGTCTTAGAAATGAAAAACTTGCAAAGGGGAAATTTTTCATTTCCATATATGAGAGCCAAAAGAGAAGTTGAAGAATTACATGGAAGCACAGTTGATGATAATCCTGCTTTAGCAGAAGAAATTGTAGATAAATTAATTGAAGATCATGTTATTAGTCCAAAATCGAAAGAGAAAATGATAAGAAGAATTCAATTATTAAATGCCAAAAGTGCAAATTATGATGAGAGAGAAGAAAACGATCTTGTATCTTATGATACCACTACAGTAGAAGCAGAACATCAAAATGAAAAAGATATGGTAAATCATGTTTTATCCATGTTAACAGACATGGAACAAAATATTTTAAGAGATCGATATGGTTTGGATGATGGAGAGGAAAAAACACAAAAATATTGTGCCCAAAAATATAATATTACTCGTGGGCGCGTATCTCAAATAGAAGCAAAAGCACTACGTAGATTAAGACATCCATCCAAAGCGAAACAAGTAAAAGATTTTGTTGATTTTGATAACAGTTATTTGGATTTTAACGAACATCTACTAGAAGCTCATAAAGAAGAAAACAGTCCGAAACATCTATAATACAAGCAATGAATAATAAAAAAATTGGAATTACTATAATTTCAATTTTTTGTTGAAATAACAAGCAAAAAAATATAGTGTAAACATTTTTACATGAATTTTACTTGACTATTTACGTAAAGTTGTTTTACAATGATAATGGAAGGTGGATATAAAGATGAACACATTAAATCAATTACTATTAGACCTTGGAATCTCAAAGGTAAGACTAGCAAAATATTTAGGAGTATCAAGACAGATGCTGTATAATTATTTGGCACTTCCAACCTTAGAAGAATGGCCAAAAGAAAAAGCAATGAAACTTCTTAGTTTATTGAATATAGAAAAAGAAAGTATGATAGAGGATATCAAAGTAAATGGTGACTACGTAATTGAAGTAGAAAATCGTTTAAATGAAGGTGTAAAAGATACATCAAATAAGGAAGTTATTACAGATCTTAGAGGAATCAACAAAAAAGATCAAGAATTACTTTCTGATATTATTAATTTATTAAAAGAAAAACTACAAGAAGACAAAGGAAAAAAAGCATATCATACTTATCTATACTTATATCATTTCTTACAATCGATGGAAACAACCGATGAACTTCGTTATATTTTAGCATATATGTCAAAATCAATGGGATTCACCCCACCAAGCGAATTTGTTTTTGATCAAGATCGACAGTTTATATTTGAAAGTATTTTATTTTCTGCTATGACACTTTACCATAATGGTGGGGCATCCAAGACAAAAATTGCAGAAACACACAAACGATTTGTCCAAGACATTGAACTTAAGAATGAAGAAAAACTAAGCAGAACCCAAGAGTTAAATACAGCAAAGGTACAAGCATTAAGGGAACTTGGTTATACTGAAATTAATGAAGAAAATGCGAAAGAAGTATTAGAAAAAATTGCAGAAATACAATCAAGAAAGGTATAGGTGAAAAAAATGAAAAGTGTAGCTATCAAAGGTGTAAAAGAATTTGAAATAAAAGAAATAGAGGAACCAAAAGCACAAGAAGGACGTGTTTTAATTGAAGTAGAAAAAGCAGGAATTTGTGGTTCTGACATTCATTACTGGGATATGGGAAATCCCGTTGGTCTTGTTATGGGTCATGAGTTTTGTGGTAAAGTATTAAATAATGGTGGAAGAAGTGATTTAAAAGTAGGGGATAGAGTAACAGCACTTCCTATTTCTCCTTGTGGCCATTGTCTTGCTTGTAATACTGGAAACCCACAATACTGCAAAGAAACATGGACGTATGCGACAGGATTATCGCTTGAAAATCCAGGTGCATTAACCTCTAAAATATCCGTTCGAAGCGATATGGTTATGAAAGTACCAGATAATACAAAAGATGAAGAAATGGCTATGGTAGAACCTACTGCTGTAGGACTTCATGCAATTCATCTTGCCAACATTAAAGTAGGGGAGAAGGTCCTTGTTGTTGGTGGTGGAATCATTGGTTTGGTATCTGCTATGTTTGCTAAAAAAGAAGGAGCAAGCTATGTTGCAATTTCTGAGACAAATAAAGCGCGTGGACAAAAAGCAGTAGATTTAGGTGTTGCAGATGCTTTTCTTGATGCAACCGATGAACATTTCCAAGATAAAGTTATGGAAATAACCAAAATGGGATTTGATGTTGTTGTTGACTGTTGTGGTACCTCACCTGCTGTTACAAGTGCCATTATGGCTACAAGACCGGGTGGTCGAGTTATTTTAGTCGGCGTATCTATGACACCTATTACAATACCAACTGTTGCAGCAGTTATGAGTGAAATTATCTTACAAGGTGCGATTGCTTATACCAAGGAAGAATTTCAAACTTGTATTGATTTAATTGCAAACAAACAAATTGATGTTATGAAATTTGTATCAAAAATTATATCTCTTGATGAAGTACAAGATGCTTATGTAGAACTTACATCAGGGACATCCGATTCTATAAAAATACTAGTCGATCCAAAGAAAAACTAAGATTAAATTTCTTAGTTTTCTTTACGTCAAGGAGTAGGGGAGAGTAGACTCCCCTATTCCTTTTCATTATAAAATCGTTTATAATATCTATAGTGAGGTATATGGATAATGATAAAACATAATGATAGTTTTTATACACTTGATTTTTCTTTTTTTGGTATTGTTTTTTTGGTTATTTTCATTTTCTGCATTATTCTTGGAATCTTATATTTAATATTTAGAATTAAAGTTTGGATAAAAGCTTATTATATTCACTGTGTAAAAAAGAAATTTTTAGAATTTGAAGAAAAAGATAGAGAAAGAAATAGAGTGTACGAGGAAAAAAATGAAGATATAGATAAAAATGTATCAGAAACTACAGAATTACCTAACCAAGAATCAAAAATAAAAAACGAAGAAGAGTAGTAGTATAATACAATAGATATTTTATGTTTATATTCACTAGTTAACATAAGATAGATTATCGGAAGTAAAATAAAAAAGAAAAAGAAGTGAATAGTTTGTTCATTTATTATTATTTTTATAAATCTTGTTTTTGCTCTAATTATTAAAAATTACACATGAGTAAATTTTTTTAACTTTTATTTCTATTTATCTGTCTATAATATTGATCTTTATTTTAGAGTTTCTTTCTATCAATTGAATGAATCTATCATTCTAAAATTTACTGTATAACTCCCCTATTTATGCTTTTTAAATATGAGTAGGGGAGTTATCTTATTTTTTCGTATAATAGGGGTATTATTGGATAAAATAAGGTTAGGAGAGTGATACTATGGCAAAAAAACAGAAAATTAATTGTGAAGTAGAAGGCTGTGCTTTTCAAAACAAAGAGAAAGCTATCTGTGAATTAGAAGAAATTATAGTAAGTAGTAATTATGATCAGAAAGAAGAAATAAAAGATCAAGATGAAACAATATGTGCAAGTTTTAAAAAAGATAAGAACTGATTCTTATCTTTTTTTCTTTCCTACTCTCCCCTATTTACTTTAAAACTTTCCTTAATATCTTTTGGCTAATTTCTTCATCTTTTTTATAATTTTCTTTTGCATCCTCCCCAATATTAATGGAAAAATCATGTTCAATGTCAGCAATTACTGCTAAAAGATCAGTATTTGTCATTTCTTTTAATTTCTCTTTTAGTGTTGGGTATTTTTCAAACATTTTATCAAAATCTTCTCTTGCAGTTAAGGTTACGAGTCCATTATCATAAAAGTGATAAAAATCTTCCTTGTCCACTACCCTATCATAATGATAATAAGAAACAGCATCAAAAGAATCAGAATAATCATAAAGTGGTGCGATAGAAAAGGTGCCATTTTCCCATTGTTCAAATAAGTAATTTGAAGTATTTCTGTCTTGTTGTAACATATAATAATCAAGTGCAACCATAGAAAGAATCGAATTTAGTAATTCTTTTTGCTTTTCTATAATATCATCTAATGCATAATCGTCTCGATACAATATTGGTAAAGACTCTAGTGTATAATAATTTTTCTTTTCTTCTTTAAAATCTGTTGACGCAATAGAATAAGATTTTCTTGGAATATTGTAATATATAAAATACTCTGCTGTTTTTATATGATGTTTTTTGGCAAGATATTCCCCAATCATTTCATTCAAATTAAATGGTTTTTGATATACATTTTTCCCATGACAGGTAATGCCTTTTTCCTGATATGATGTTCTTATATCCATATCATAATCTGTTAAAATAGGCGTATTTTTTGTAATAATAGATGGTACATAAAATTCCATATTATCCCCCTTTTCTTGCCGCATATTATAACACAAATCGGAAAAAATAGCAATGAAAAAGACATCACCATGTCTTATTCTAAATCCTCTAAAATACTTGTTCCAATCTCAGGTGGTGCGACTTCAAAATTATCCGCAATTGTAGCCGCTATTACGGATAAACTTTCTTGTACAGGAAGTTTTTTTGGATATTTAAAGTTCCTACTATATAAAATTAATGGAACATTTTCTCTTGTATGGTCATTTCCATGAAAGGTTGGATCGTTTCCGTGATCGGCTGTAATAATAAACAAATCATCCATTTCTAGTTTATTTAAAATCATAGAAATTTCAATATCCAACTCTTCAATTGCTTTGGCATATCCCTCAACATCCCTTTGATGTCCATATAAACTATCAAATTCACATAAATTCACCATACAAAGTCCAGTGAATTTTTTATCCATAACAGAAGATAACTTATTCAAAGCACTTTGATTGGTACTTGCTTTTAATACTTTATTAATTCCTTGTTCTGAGAAAATATCATTGATCTTACCAATTCCAATAACATTATATCCTTCTTCATCCAAATAGTCTAAAATCGTCTTTTTTGGGGGCTTTATCGGATAATCCTTTCTTCCAGCTGTATTGACTTTAAACTTTCCATTCACTCCTACAAATGGTTTTGCAATAACTCTTCCTACTAACCAATCTTCCCGTTTTGTAAGCTCTCGTACCTTTTCACAATAACTATATAATTGTTCTGCTGAGACAACATCTTCATGAGCTGCGATTTGAAGATCCGAGTCTGCTGAGGTATAAACAATTAAAGATCCATAGTTTAACTGTCTTTCTCCCAATTCTTTTATGATACTATCATCATTACTACATTTATTTCCAATGACACGACGACCTGTAATTTTCTCTATTTCATCAATTAATTCAATGGGAAAACCATTTTCATTAAATGTTTGAAAAGGAATATTAGAAGTAATTCCCATCATTTCATAATGACCTGCTAAACTATCTTTCCCAGCATTGTTTGGTCTTGCAATGGTATAGTAAGCATCAACATCTTGTTTGTCTTCCATTGTTATCGTATTTAAAAGACCAATCTTCTCAAGATTTGGGACAAACAAATCATAGTTTTCCTTGATATGCCCCAAGGTATTCGAACCACTATCTCCATAACTTGCCGCATCGGCTGCTTCCCCTACTCCTAAAGAATCAAGTACCATTAAAAATATTCTTTTAAATTTCATATTATCTTCCTTTCTTTGCTCTTGGATGGTATGTATTATAATCTTTTTTCACTTTATCATTGGTAATATGGGTATAGATCTTTGTTGTAGAAATATCAGAATGTCCAAGCATTACTTGAATACTTCTAAGATCTGCTCCATTTTCTAATAAATGCGTTGCAAAAGAATGTCTTAGACTGTGCGGTGAAATATCACTTTTTAATCCTTTTTCTTTTAAGATATTCTTTAAGTTTTTAAAGAACCCTTGTCTTGATATTCCTTCTCCTCTTGCATTTAAAAAGAGCATATCACATGACTTTTTCTTTAATAATTGTCCTCTTACTTCAAGGTATTGTTTTACATAAGAAAGTGCAACCTCTCCTACTGGAACAATTCTTTCTTTGGATCCTTTTCCTTTGATCCTTAAGATACTATTATTAAAATCAATATCATAGACACTAAGAGCAATTAGTTCTGATACTCTAAGACCAGAGCTATACATTAATTCTAACATAGCTTTGTTTCGGTAGTCAAATGGTGTCTTTAAAGGGATGTCAAGAAGAATCTCTATTTCTTCACTTGATAAGGTATGGGGAAGTGATTTCCTTAATTTGGGCCGATCAATAAAGGTAACGGGATTGTTCTTTTCTCCTTCTTCTTTTATAAGGTAACTATGAAAGTTATTGATCGTTGTTATTTTATGCGATACTGTTTTACTATCCTCATCTTTTTGATAACAATATTTTAAGTAAGCTTCTACATCTTCTACCTGAATGGTACGAGTATCCATTTTCTTTCTTTTGTCTTTTAAAAAAGCTATATATTCTTTTAATTCATAAGAATAACTTTTTCTAGTATTAAGGGATAATCCCTTTTCATATTCACAATAATTAATAAAATCTTCTTTGGCTATATCTAATTTCATGTTATCACCCTTATAATGTTAGTATATCACAGAACAGAAAAAAACACTATAAGCGTTCTTTTTCAAAATTGAAAATGAAATATTTGACAAAAGAATGTCAAAGAAATATATATTTTAAATAAATTTCTATTTATTGTTACAAATATATGTTAAGATTAAAAAAAGAAGGAGGAAGAAAAATGGAAGAAAAAAGAAACGCAAATAAGGGACTTATCTTTATTATCGTAATCTTATTGATTGGCTTACTTGGTACGACTGGTTTTATTATTTACGATAAGTTTATAACAAAAGAAGAAGTAAAAGATGAAAAAATGAAAGAGGAAAACGAAGAAAAAGTTGAGAAAGAAGAAAGTGAAATTGTAGATATTAACAGCGATTTAGTACAAAATCTATATAGTATTTTTCGGTTTGATAGATCCTGTTATATGACAGCAGATGATTTAAACAATAATAATTTAGTGAAATTAAGACTAGCTTATGAAAATATAGCAAAACTAGATATGGAACCCATTGAATGTTCAAAGCTAGAATTATCCGATTTAGGTTATTGTGGCATTGAGATGAACTATTTGATGGAGGAAGCATACATGGCAAATGACATGGTAAAATTTAAAGAATATGAACAACTAAATTATACAGATTCTCTTCGTGAAACTTTAATGACTGCAAAAGTACATGAATTATTTGGAAGTGATACGATTGTAAAGCATGAATCGTTTGGAACAGGTCATATAGTAGATGCAAATTGTAATTTTATGAAATATGATGCAACAAACCATTTATATGCACAATTTAGTTGTGAAGGTGGTGGTATTTGTTCTGGTCGAAGTCAAGAATTAATATCAGCTTCCAAAGAAAAGGATAAACTATATATTGTAACAAAACTTTCTTATCCAAGTGATAATACAACTACAACTGTAACTTATACATTTAAGACGGATTCAATAAATAATAACTATGTGTTTGAAAACGTAGTGGAACAGTAAAGCTGTAATGAAATTACTTCATTATGGTTTTTCTTTTTTTGATTGCAACAACTTTTTATAGAAAAAATAGAAAACTTATGTTATACTTAGTCTAATTTATAGAAAGGAGACCTTTTATGAAATCTGTTGGTATTATTGCAGAATACAATCCATTTCATAATGGACATCTTTACCATTTAAATGAGGTAAAAAAGATGTTTCCTGATTCTGTTATTGTTTTAATATTGGGTGGTAATTTTACAGAACGTGGGGATCTATCGATTTTAAACAAATGGGAAAAAACAGAAATCGCACTACACTTTGGAGTGGACTTAGTTGTCTTACTCCCCTTCCCTTATGCGACAGCATCTAGTGATATCTTTGCGGAAGGTGCGATTGAATTATGTCATGAATTAGGGGTTTCCGATCTTGTTTTTGGTAGTGAAACAGATGATATAAAAGGTATGGAATTACTTGTTGATACCCAATTACACCACCCTGATTTTAATGCTTTGGTACAAGTCTATTTACGAATGGGTAAGAATTATCCAACGGCTCTATCACTTGCTTTAAAAGAGTTAACCGGCTTATCCTATAGTCTTCCAAATGATTTATTAGGAATTAGTTACATAAAAGCAATAAAAAAGAATCATTATAATATCAAAGCCCATACTATTAAAAGAGAGAACAATTATCATGATAAAACATTACAAGATAACATATCCAGTGCGACAAGTATTAGAGAAGCCCTATTAAAGAAAGAAGATATAACAAATCAAGTACCATCTTTTGTTCTTCCTTATTTAAAAAAAGAAAGAAAAACGATCAATGATTACTTCCCTTATTTAAAATATAAAATTTTAACCGAAGAAAACTTAGAAGATTATCCTTTTATTGATAGTGGTATGAAAAAGAAACTAAAAAAAGAAATTGATTCTGTAGATACGATAGATGAGTTAATTCATCATATAAAAAGCAAAAATACAACTTACAATAAACTTTCCCGAATGCTTTTATATTTGTTATGTGGCTATACCAAAAAAAGGCAAGAAAAAGAGCAAGCAATTACCTATATTCGTCTTCTTGGTTTTAATAAAAAAGGACAACGCTATTTAAAGGAGAAAAAGAAAGAAATAAAACTTCCAATTATTAGTAAATTTACAAGAGAACAAGAAAGTATTTTAAATTTTGAATACATAACAACAAAAATTTATGCCCTTGTTCTTCCTTATGAGGAAGGAAAAAAATTGATCGAAATGGAGTATAAAAGAGCTCCAATACGAAAGGATGATGAAAATGATTAAAACAAAAAAACAAGGATTATTAATTGTTATTTCTTCCCCTAGTGGTGGAGGAAAAGGAAGTGTCATTAAAGAATTATTAAAACGAGATCCCAATCGGTGGCTATCGGTTTCTACAACAAGTAGAAAAATAAGAGAGAATGATATTCCGGGCGTTACGTATAATTTTGTAACAAAGGAAGAGTTTGAACAAAAAATAGAAGAAGGTTATTTCTTAGAATACACAAACTATGTTGGAAATTATTATGGTACTCCAAAAGAGTTTATTGCTGATAAATTAGAAGAAGGAAGAGACGTTATTTTAGAGATTGAAATTGAAGGAGCATCTAACATTAAAAAGTTAATACCAGAAGCCCTATTTATCTTTATTATGCCACCTTCTTTAAAAATATTAAAAGAACGACTTGAAAAACGAGGAACGGATTCCAAAGAAAAAATATTAGAACGGTTCCAAACGGCTTATAAAGAGATTAATGAAGTTAGTAAATATAATTATGTTGTTGTAAATGACGATTTAAATCTAGCCGTTGATAAGGTAGAAGCAATACTAATGGCAGAGCGTCTTCGGGTTGATAGAATTGAAGAGGTCTTTTTGGATACGGTAGAAGAAGATATTCATGAAGAATTACTCCCTGATAAAGAATTACCAAACATTGATATCAAAGACAAAATAAAAGAGCAATAAGCTCTTTTTCTATGCCTCTTTTAGACTGTTTTCATTTAATAAAAAGTCATAAATACTCATATATATAATTCCATCTTCATCTTGCCATTTGATAAAGTGATCATATACAATAATTATTTTTTTAAAATTATCTCCTATATTTAAAAGTGATTGTGTTTCTTGCTCTTTCTTTTCTTTCTCTTCGATACTATATGCAGATTGAATATAATATTTTTCATTTCCCTTATTAACGACAAAATCTACTTCCAATTGTTTATAACTCTTCTTTCCACTATTTGTATGATTTCTTTTTTCTACAACACCTACATCGACATTAAAGTTTCTTCTTCGTAATTCCGTATAAATTATATTCTCCATAATATGATTTTTTTCTATTTGTCTAAAATTAATCAAACTATTTCTAATTCCGATATCTACAAAATAATATTTTATTGGTGTTTCAATATATTTTTTTCCTTTTACATCAAATCTTTTGGATTTCTCAATTAAGAAAGCTTCTTCTAAATATTTTAAATAGGATGAAATAGTTTTATCTGTAATGTTTTTGCATCCTTTACTAAGGAAAGTATTATATAATTTCGTAGGATTCGTAAGTGAACCTATACTGGATGATATAATTTCAATTAAAGTTCTTAATTCTTCATCATTTTTGATATCATGTCTTTCAATAACATCATTTATGTATACATTATCTTTTTGATAGTTTAAATATTCTATTTTTTCATCCATTGTTTTTAACGTAGCAATAAAAGGTAGACCACCAAAGTTGATATATTCATCAAGCCCTTTTATTTTATCACCATCATAAACTGACATAAATTCTTTAAAGCTTAAAGGGTATACTTTTATTTCATCTCCACGTCCTCGAAACTCTGTAATAATATCAGATGATAAAAATTTTGAATTACTTCCTGTTACGTATACATCCAAATTAGGTTTTCTTAAAAAACTATTTAATACACTTTCAAATTGATCGACTTTTTGTATTTCATCCAGAATAATATAATACATTTTATCATCTGTTACTTTACTTATAATGTATTCATAAAGTTTTTTGGGATTTGTATATTCTTCGTTCTCTATTGAATCTAATTCTAATTTAATGATATGTTTTTTATCTACACCATTTTCCAATAAATAATTTTTAAATATTGGATCCAATAAATAAGATTTTCCACATCTCCTAATACCTGTCACTATTTTAATCAGTTTATTTTCTTTTTTTGTTATCAATTTATTCAAATAATAATTTCTTTCAATCTCCATAATAACCTTTCCTTTCCATTTGTTATTAATAGTATATACCAAATAAAATTGTTTATCAATAGTCATTCCGAAAAAATTGTCCTTTTCCACTTTTTCCGTAATAAAACAAAATTACAAAAAGATAGTGAAAGAATTAATATAAAAAGTTGAATGTGTTTGTATTTGGAAAATATTACTACAAACAAAAAAATTAGAATGAACTAATCTTTTTAAATCGTCCACTAAGCAGGACCTCGCTCATTTTAACTCATTGCTTTTAGCAATTAATGTATTTATATAGTAACAGTTTTAATTATTTTTATCAAGAGTTTTTCTATAATTGGACAGTAATAAGTCCACGTTCTCCTACTTTTATATTTCTTCTATTTTCATTAAATTGGTTGTTTTGGTCTCCATATTGTTTGGAAAACCACCTGTTAAGATAACAATATCTTTTTCTTCTAATTTCATAAACTCTTTGGCTTTTTCTACACTTTGCATTAAGATCTCATCGGTTGAATTAATGATTGGTAAAATACTAGGATAAACACCCCAATTAAGGGCAAGTTGTCTTCCTGTTTTTTCTGTTGGAGCAAGAGCAAGAATTGGTGCCTTAGGTTTTAAATTACTAATTTGTCTTGCAGTATATCCACTGATTGTGGCAGCACATATAAGTTTTGCATCTAATAAGTTCGCACTTTCTACAACGTTCGTAGCAATCGCTTCTGTAATTTTATCAAGATGTTTTTGATGCTTGATATAATCAAAAGTAGCATATTCTTCTGTTACTTCACAAATACGAGCCATAGCTGCGACAGTTTCAACTGGATGCTTTCCAACGGTTGTTTCCCCACTTAACATAACAGCATCGGTTCCATCTAAAACAGCATTGGCAATATCACTTGTCTCGGCTCTTTTTGGACGATTATTTTCCATCATGGTTTCAAGCATTTCTGTCGCAACAACACAAATTTTTCCCATTTTACGACACGTTTTAATGATTTGTTTTTGAACAACAGGAAGTTTTTCACTTTCCATTTCTGTTCCAAGATCTCCCCTTGCCACCATAATACCATCAGATACTTCCAAAATTTCTTCTAAATTTTTGATACCTAACTCACTTTCAATTTTACAAATGATTTGTAAGTCTTCTCGGTTATAAGCTTTTAATAATTTCTTAATTTCTAAAACATCTTCTTTTTTTGATACAAAAGAAATTGCAAGAAATTCTCCTCCGTTTTCACAAGCATATTTAATATCTTCCCTATCAAGTTCACTAACATAAGGAATAGCAAGATTAATTCCTGGTACACTGATACTTTTTTTGTTTCCTAAGACTCCACCTGCTACAATATTACAAGTAACACCATCTTCTTCTATCGTTTTGACAACAAGCTTCATTTTGGCATTTTCAAGTAAAATGGTATCACCAACACTTAAACTATCAAGAGCATTTGGATGATTGACAGAAAAAGCATCTTGATTTCCTAGGATTTCTTCTTTTACAATTCGAATGCTTTTTCCTTTTTTTAGTTCTACTTTATCCCCTTCAAACATTCCCGTTCGAAACTCTGGCCCTTTTGTATCCCATAGGATTGCAACAGAACAACCTGTTTTTTCTCTTACCTCTCGAACGGTATCAATTGCTTGTTTTCGCTCATCAAGCGTTGCATGTGTAAAGTTAATACGCGCTACATTCATTCCAGCTAAAACCATCTTTTCCATAACATTTACAGTATTGCTAGCTGGTCCAATACTACAAATGATTTTCGTTTTTTTCATTCTTTTTCCTCCCTTTCGCAAACAGATATCATTATACTATAATAGTGCGTTTGTTGTAAAGAAAAAAATTAGAATGAACTAATTTTTTATTTTTGACAATTCGGACAGTAATACGTACCACGTCCTCCTACTTTTATTTTTTTAATTTTTCCCTTACAAATTGGACAAATTCCATCTTTCTTTCCATGAACCGATAATTCATTTTGAAACCTTCCGTGAACACCTTCACTAGAGGTAAAACTTTTAATGGTAGTACCTCCCATCGTAATTGCCTTGTCTAATACTTCTTTAGTATAAAAAATGATAGATTCTAATTCGCATCTTTTCATGTTTTTTGCTTTCCTTAATGGAGAAATATGACTTAAGAATAAAATCTCATCATCATAGATATTACCAATTCCTGCAATAATACTTTGATCAAGTAATACGGTTTTAATTGGTAAGGTTTTATTTTTAAAACGATTTCTTAAATAGGATACCGTTAATCTTTCATCGTTATACTCGTATCCTAATAGTGATAAAGGTGGTAGCTCATATATTTCATTCTTTGGTAACAACATCATTTTACCAAACTTTCTTACATCATGAAATCGTAGTTCCATTCCATCATCCAAAAGGAAGATAACATGTTCGTGTTTTTCTCTTTTTGTACCCTTTTCCCGAAAGAAAAACTTTCCTTCCATTCTTAGATGCACCAAAAGTGCCTTTGATGTAAGATAGAAAACAAGCCATTTTCCACGGGTTGTAATCTTTTCTATTTTCTGATTCTTTATCTCTTTTATAAAAGCATCTTTATCCCCCATGATAATAGAGTCCCAATAAACATCACAGGACTTAATTTCTTTTCCAATGAGCCTATTCTCAAGTGTTTTCGCAACCGTTACAACTTCTGGTTTTTCTGGCATAAGATCCTCCTTGTAAATTATTTTGCTTCATACCAATTTTTTCCTTTCTCAATGTCAACTTTCAAAGGAACACTTAAAGATACAACATGTTCCATTTTCTCTTTTACTAAAGCTTCTAGTTCTTCTAATTCCTCTTGATAGACATTAAAGACTAATTCATCGTGTACTTGAATTAACATTTTACTTCTCATATTACGACGTTTCATCTCTTGATATAACTCTACCATTGCTTTCTTTAAAATATCCGCTGCACTACCTTGTACTGGCGTATTCAGTGCCATTCTCTCTCCACTTGATCGAACCATATAATTTTTACTAGCAAGTTCTGGTATTACTCTTCTTCTATTCATGATTGTTGTAACATACCCATTTTGATAAGCCTCTCTTTTTTCTTTGTCCATGTATTCTTTGATACCAGGGTATGTTTCTAAATAATTATTAATAAATTGTTTTGCTTCACTTACATCAATGTTTAAATCCTCACTAAGACCAAAACTACTAATCCCATATAAAATACCAAAATTAACTGCTTTTGCCGTTCTTCTCATGCCCTTATCCACCTCTTCCATTGGAACATGGAAAATATCGGATGCGGTTTGACTATGAATGTCTTCATCTTTTAAAAAGGCTTGTTGTAAGTTGGTAGCATTTGATAAATGAGCAAAGATTCGTAATTCTACTTGACTATAATCGGAACTTAATAACAGAGAATCTTCTTCTGGTATAAAAGCTTTTCGTACCAATCTTGAAAAATCGGTTCGAATGGGTATATTTTGAAGATTTGGTTTACTACTGGATAGTCTTCCTGTTCTTGTTAAACATTGGTTAAAGATTGTATGAATCTTTCCATCTTCTCTTATTTCATCTAAAAGCCCTACAGCATAGTTTGTATAGATTTTAGCAAGATTTCGGTATTCTAATACATTATCAACAATGGGATGGAAAAGATGTATTTTATCTAAGATTTCTTTGCTCGTAGAATAACTCATATCCCCTTTCTTTCTTTTTTTCGGATATGGGAGTTCTAGTGTTACAAAAAGGACATCAGCAAGCTGTTTTGGAGATAATATATTAAAAGTACACCCTGCTTGTTCATAAATTACTTTCTCCATCTCTTGCATCTTCTCTTCTAATTCTGTTTTAAGATTCAATAAATAATTGCGATCTACTCTTATTCCTGTTATTTCCATATCCGCAAGAACAAAAGCCAAAGGCATCTCAATATTAGAAAACAAATCCATCTCACCCCACTCTTCTACTTCTTTTAATAACAATTCTCTTGTCTGATAGATAAAGTCACTTTTTTTAATGGTTTGTTCTTTTGTTACTAAGGAATCAACTTCTTTTCTTCTTCTTTCTGTACCATACGTATCTTCATAACTTTCACAGTCATACTCTAATTGGCTCATAAGAAGGGTAATATCATCACTTAATTTATAATCAAGTAGATAGGTTGCAATCATCGCATCATACTCACAATTTTTTAATGAAATACCATAATGATGAAGTAAAATAATAGCTTTTTTTACATCATAGGTATATTTTATGGTATCGTTTTCAAATAACTCTTTGTGCTTTAATAACTCTTCTTTTTCAAAATATAAAACACCACTTTCATTCGCAAAAGATGCCCCTAATATTTCACTTTTACTATAAGTATAACCATCAATTTCCAAATAAAAGGAATAAGGTTTATTTTTATCAAAATGAGAAAAGTCTACTTCTTCTCGTTTTTCATAGCTACGTCTTGTAACCGATAGATTATCTTCTTTTTGTTCTTTTATTTTTTTAAGAAGGGATTTAAATTCTAATTCTTCTAATATTTTAATATATTCTTCCTTTTTCATTCCATTATAAATACAGTCTTCCAAAGAAAATGGAATGGGAACGGCACGGTATATTGTTGCAAGATCATAACTCATATAAGCTTTTTCTTTGTCTCGTTCTAGTTTTTCTTGTGTTTTGGGACTTAATTCATCCAAATGTTGATATAAGCTATCAAGTGTTTGGTATTTACTTAATAGTTTAATAGCAGTTACTTCCCCTATTCCTGTAACGCCTGGAATGTTATCACTAGAATCCCCCATTAAAGCTTTTAAATCAATCATATGAATAGGAGTAACACCATAAGTTTTTTTAAATTCTTCTTCATCAAAACGAATGGATCCTTTTTGTTTTAAGAGTTTCACATCTACTTCTTTACTGATTAATTGTAATAAATCTTTATCACTTGAGATAATCGTTGCGATAAATTCATCTTCTTCATCTACCATTTTAGAAAGAGTTCCAATAATATCATCTGCTTCATAATTTTCAATCTCAAAGTATTTAATACCCATCGCATCAAGTACTTCTTTTGCCTTTGGAAATTGATCTTTTAACTCTTGTGGCATCTCTTTCCTTCCTGCTTTATAATCATCGTATTTCTCATGTCGAAAGGTTTTTCCTTTGTCAAAAGCAACCATAATATAACTAGGATTTTCTTCTTCAATAATTTTATTCATCATATTAATAAAACCATACAAAGCATTGGTTGGAAAACCAGAACTATTTTTCATAATAACGCCATTATAGCTTGTTGCATAAAAGCTTCGAAACAATAAGTTATTTCCATCTACTAATATAATTTTTTTCATCGTATCACTCTTCTTTCTTCTTTTATTATAGCAAGAATTTAAAAACTTTCAAAGAAAAAAGGTGGAAAAACACACCTTATCTTATTCAAAAACAAAAGGATGTAAATGTCAACATAAAAATTTAAAAAAATGTCAAAGTAAAAATCTTATAGTTTAACCTGCCGGTGGCTTTCCTTCTTTTATGAAAAAGAAGGAAAACAAGAAACCAGGAAGGTTTGTAGTTCATCTCGCCGATGGGCTTTCTTTCTTATAAGAAAGAAACAAAGAATTTTTAATATTATTCATTATATTCATTACTTCTAGAATCACTATCTACTATTTTATCTTTTATTCTATATGAATTACCAGTTATTCTTATAATATGCGAATAATGTAGTAATCTATCTAAAACAGCACTAGCTAGAGTATTATCACTAAAAACTTCTCCCCATCTTGAAAAGGGCATATTAGTAGTTACTATTGTTGATTTTGTCATATATCTTTTTGCTATCAATTGAAAGAATAAATTAGATCCTTGATGATCTACCGGTAAGTATCCTATTTCATCAATTATTAAAACTTTATATTGTGCTAGATGTTGAAGTTGTTTATCTAATCTATTTTCTTTTTGTGCCTTATTTAATTTTTGCATTAAATTATGACAAGTAATAAAATATACACTATTTCTATGCTTAGCTGCTTCTATTCCTAAAGCAACAGCTAAGTGTGTTTTTCCTACTCCAGAATTACCTATAAATATTATATTTTCATGTTCATTTATAAAACCTAAATTACTTAATTCTCTTATTTGATTTTCACTGACGGATGGTTGAAAGGAAAAATCATAATCATCTAAAGTTTTCCTAAAAGGAAAATTAGCAGCTTTGATGATACCTTCAGCAGCACGTTCATCTTTAAAATTAATTTCGCAACCTAATAAATAATTTAAACTATCACTTAAAGGTGGCATCTCTTTGTTATGTTTATGTATATAATCTGGCAGTATTTCTTTTACTTTTTCTAATTCTAATAAATCCAATTTTTCATTTAATTCTTCTATCATTTTGATTTTCTCCTTTATCTATATATATTCCATCTAAAGAGTATAAATTTTTATTAATATATTCCATTAATTCTTTTTCTGTTTTATCATTGAAACTACTATGTTTTAATATATCTATATAATCTTTTTCTTTATAGTTATATTTACTATTAGTATTTTTTTCATATGAATGAATCAATTTTGAGTTATAATATAAGTAGATGAATTTATCATCTTCTGATACAGTTATTGATTTTCCTACATACTGTATTGGTACAGAATATTTAATTCCTTTATATTTAATCATTGATTCATTAGATACTTTATATATTTTTGACTGATTACAATAAGTTTCTAATAATTCATAGGTTACTGGAATTAGATATTCTTTTTCTTTTTCGAATAAGACTATTGGTATTTCATTTGTTGCTTGTGATTTTTCTTCATAATTTAAATTATAATTTAAATCTGATACTATTTTCTTAAGTTCTTTTAAGTCTTTAAATTCGAAATCAAATGCTTTAAGTCTATCCATAATTTTAGCTAAAGTTTCCACTTTTCCTTTGGTTTTTGGCCTATATGGTCTACAAGTTATTATTTTGAATCCAGCATCTTTTGAAAATTGCAAAGTTTTCGTATTAATTACAACATCTGTGTAACTACTTTTTGTATGGTCTACTATTGTTTTCATATTATCAAACAATATTTCTCTTGTTGTTCCCCCGAAATATTTAAATGCTTCGGTTAAGCTTTTAAATAAAGTTATTTGAGTTTGATCTGTTGTTAACTTTATAAATTTAAATCTTGAATTTCCTAAAACGATTAGAAAAATACTTACTACATATTCATTTCCGTATATATCGTGTAATTTTAATTTTTCTTTCCAATCAACTTGCGCTTGATATCCTTTTATAGTTTCAAACCTAATTGTTAAATTAGAAATTATTTTTTCTTTTTTAGAAGCTACATATTTTCTAACTATTCCATATTTTCCCATATAATCATATTTTTCTTTTAAGAGATAATATATTCCTGTTGCTGGAATATTATTATTTTCTATTTTCTCATCAATAATTTGTTTATATGGATCTAATATAGAATGATATTCCCTCTTTTTTCTTTCTCTTTCATATTTTTTTGGGTTTAATCTTCTATCAATTGTTTCCCAACAACAATTGAATTGTCTTGCCAAAGCTGATTTATTCACCTTTACTCCTCCTTCTTTTTCTAATAACTTTCTTGTTATTTCTTGTCTCATACTTTTATCATCTCCTTCTATTTATGAGATAACAAAAGTATATCATACCCACTAAAAAACTGATAAAAAGTCTCAGTTTTTTACTTTAACATTTTTATCAGTTTCTATTTTAACATTTATATCTTTTTTTCAGGGAGTTTATGAAAATTTTTTTCGCGTGCTATTATTTTCCTTATTTCTCCCCACTTTCTTCGCCTTTTTACTTTGATTTCTCAAAATGGTACTTTTTGATTGATTTCCGGACGTACTTTTTCACCTATTTTTACCTTATTTTTCAACGGTTTACGAAAAACTGTCCGTAGCTAAGCTTGTTACCTTAATTTAGATAATAATTGCGGGGTGCCCGGAAGACGTTGCCTTCCGGGGGCACCTCTTACGTTAACGACTTTAAAGCCCAAACTCAAATGGATCATCCACCGCTCCTGTACCTTTTAGCAATTGGATATTAGATACTAGATATACGACTGGGCGGACGCCGAACGTATTGCGCACGAGGTAGCCGTTTTCGACACCCCCCGTGTTGCTCACAGCGAACGCACGGTACGAACGGTCGGAGTACGGGGCGATTGTCCATTGATATTTATTATTAACAAAGAGCCAGTCATTATTCTTACAATCGGGTATCCCTCCATCACTACTGTACCAGTGATACAAATCTTTTGCTAAACAGGTTACTCTATTTGCTGTTGCTCCTCCACTTGTCGCATATCCATAATCGCTAGGGTACATTAATCCTACTTTCCCTGTCCAGTTTGTTTTTCTTGGATGCGCACTACTACTATATACTGTTTCGCTTCTTTCAAACTTATAATATGCTTCTGTTAATACTCCGCTTGATGTACTATTTCCACCCAAGTACCATTTCGCATCTCCTATCATTGCTTGTGCCTCCGGTAACAGTCCTGTTTCTTCAAAATTACAAGTTGTTGATGCATTACTACTTCCACTTGGACAACTTCCACTTTGTCGATTCCAGTATAAACTTCCTTTTCCTCCTGTTGCATTTGCTTCTTCATCATATCCGGGATTCAGTATCATCATCAATCTTGAATCGGTCCAATCATTACTTCCGCGATCATCCTCTGATGACCCTGTCCCACTTGGCTTATTATCAAATGATATAGTATTATCTGTTCCTACTGGTAATGGATCTTTTCTTATTAATTTAATTCTTTTTTCCCTCTTTCCTTCTCCATCATCTACTGTCTCAATTCCAATAATCCTCCATCCTGCTTCTTCATTATTGAATGTTACATAATTATTTGGGTCAGCTCCTATATATCTATAATCTTTTAGTTCTTCTTCACTCCAATCACTTTGTTGTGTTCCTCTACTACTTGCATGATTAAACACATACATCTTATTCTCTTTTGCATTTGCATCATCTTTACTATAATTTATATCATAATCTTGTACATCCTCACTATTGGTATAATTTGCAAGTAACTTTTCTACTGCTGATGTTGATTGCTTGTTACTATATCCTTTTACCAATACTTTCATCTTATATATTGTTCCTTGCGCACTATTATCTGCTGTATCACTTAACCACAATCTTAAGGTATAAACTATCTTTTTATCATCTTCACTTGTTCCTAAAGTATCTTCATCCTTTACTATGAATGTTCCATTTCCAACTTCCTTCATTACTTTGATTCCAGAATCATATCCTTTATCACTTGTTAACTTATATTTTACAAAATTCGTATCTAATGTATTATTATCCGTATCTTCTTGGAACGATATCATATAATATGCCGTAATGTCTCCACTATTTGTTATGGTAAAGGTATAAGGCTTACTTTCTAATCCTTCTTCATCACTTAAAGTACCAGTATTTTCTAAATTAATAGTATCTCCTTCTTCAAAATCTATTTTTAAGGTACCAGATTCGATACTTAAAGTTTTATCACCTTTTAATGTTTTCGAAAATAAAGCAAACGTTGTTCCTAGTAATGATAAAACACTAAAACTAACGGATATTACAATAATTGCAATTAACTTTTTCTTACTCATCTTACATCACCTAAAAAAGAATAGAATTAACCTATTCTATCCTTTCTTCCACGCTTAAAAGAATTTAGATAACTATCTAAAGCTACCCCCCCCCCGTAAACAATTTGTAAACTTTACAACATTTGACATTTTGATCAACTACCTTTCTTTTTTGTAGATTTGGAAATTATTTGATATCACTTTTTCCTTTTTATTTAAGATAATATTACTACCTTTCCTATATCCATATTACAATACTTTCGTCTATTTTGCAAGATAGAAATATCTTTTTCATTAATGTCGAATGAAAAAAAGAGCTAAATCACTCCCATTACGACATTTTCGTTTTGAATTTGTCTATCCTCCTTACTTTCTATTCCATAAAAATTATGACATAAATATAAACTGATTAAGACTGCCACAATATAAATAATTACCACCCCCAATGCTGTTTTTGCGATTTCCATTACTTTTTCTTTTACCATATTACATTCCTCCTTCTTGATAATACTATTATATTATCGAACAGATGTTTTGTCAATCGTATTTTAACTATTTTTCGAATTTTTGTTTGACAATTGACAAGCATCATGGTAAACTTAAGAAAAGAAAGGATGAGAGTTATGGAAAAACTTACGGAACGTCAATATGACATTTTACAAGTTATTAAAAAATTAAAAGCAAAGAAAGGATATCCACCTACAGTAAGAGAAATTGGAGATGAAGCACATCTTAGTTCTCCTGCTACGATCCACTTTCACATCAAACAACTAGTAAAAAAAGGATACATAAAAAAAGAAGATGGAAACAATCGTACGATTGAAATCCTTGTTCCTAACGAATTTGAAGATGTGAAAGAAGATATTGTAAAGGTTCCTCTTCTTGGAAAAGTAACAGCAGGAACACCAATTGAAGCAATTGAACGACCAAATGAAACGTTTAGTCTACCAATTGAACTGGTTAATAACAAAAAAGAAGTCTTTACTTTAACAGTCAGTGGAGAATCGATGATTAATGTTGGTATTTATGATGGTGATATTTTAATTGTTGAGAGAACAAGTACTGCAAGAAATGGGGAAACTGTTGTTGCGATGAACAAAGACAACGAAGCAACGGTTAAAACCTTTTATAAAGAAAATGGATACTTCCGCTTACAACCAGAAAACGATACCATGGAACCAATTATTTTGGATCAAGTTACCATTCTTGGTAAAGTAATTGGACTTTACCGAAAATTATAAAAGAGCCTTACGACTCTTTTTTTTGTAGGACTACATTCATCTTTTGATCAAGAAAAATTCTTTTGTCCATCTCTTTTAAATTCTTACTAATTTTAGGACGAAATGCCATATGGGATAGAATATCTTTTTCTAAATCAATACCTGGTGCAATTTCGATTAGTTCAATTCCATCATCTACAAGACCGAACACTGCACGCTCTGTAACATATAAGATTTCTTGTTTGTTTTTTCTTGCTTGTTTGGCAGAGAAAGTTATTTGTTCTACTGTATCAACAAACTTACATTTCTTTCCTTCTTGAAGAATGGATAAAGCCCCATCTTTTACTAAGAATTTCTCATCTACTGTTGTAAAGGTTCCAATAAAGACAATCTTTTTGGTTGACTGCGTAATATTAATAAAACCACCTGGTCCTGTTACTCTTGTTCTAAATTTAGATACATTAACATTCCCCTCTTTATCTACTTCTGCAAGACCTAAAACTGCCATATTAAGGCATCCTCCATTATAAGCATCAAATTGAGAAGCAGTATCAATCACAGAATCCGGGTTAATACTAGCACCAAAAACAATACCACCAATTGGTACTCCCCCTGTCGGACCAGACTCTACCGATAAATATAAGTCATCACTGCATCCTTCTTCTGCTGCGACTGCCGCTACAGAATCTGGCATTCCAACACCAAGGTTTACAACATCCCCCTTTTTTAGTTCAAAGAAAGCACGCCTTCCACAAACCTTTCTCTCATCAAGAGGCCTAGGTGGAATCTTTTCAAGTTCGATTCTTTTATCCCCTGTTACTTCAGGACGATAAAAAGGAATATTATATTCACCCAATGAAGCATCTGGTTCTGCTACTAAAACATAATCAACGTACGATGAATGAATTAATACATCCCGTGCTCGAATACTTTTTCTTGGTACAATTTTTTCAACTTGGGCAATTACAATACCACCAGAATTATGAGCTGCAATTGCCATATTATATTGTTCCCCAATTACTCCTTCATGTTCCAAAGATAAATTCCCATCCTCATCCGCATACGTTGCTTTAATAACAGCAACTTGAATGGGAAAACTCTTATATAAAAGTTGTTCTTTTCCATCAATGGTAAGAAGCGATACAATGTCTTCTTCCTCTTTCGTGACTTCATTCGCCCTACATCCACCATATCTAGGATCTGCAAAAGTATTAAGACCAATGTGTGTTAAAACTCCAATCTCTCCCCCTGCAATGGCACGATATAAATGATTGATAACACCAAGAGGAACCGCAAAGGCTTTTATTTTATTTTCACCAATTTTATTTCCAAAAATTTTTCCCATTCCAAGATGCGCACATATAGCGTATGATACCAACCCATCTTTCGCAAGCATATTCATTCCAACATCATCATCCGTTAAATTACCTGGACTAATCCCACATGTTACTTTTAAATCCCTCGGATGCCCGGTTTCTAAAAAAGAATTCATAATGCCTTTTAAAATGGCTTCACAAGATCCACTTCCTCCACTTCCAGAGATTGCTACCATATCTTGATCATGAATTAAATTTCTTAAATCTTTTTCTGTAATAATTTTCATACTTCACCATCCTAATTAAATTATACCAAGAAAAAAGCGATATCGTCAAATATCACTTAAGCTTTTTTCTTTTTATAAATTGTACTATCTAGAATAAGCTTTAATACAACGGAGAAGATAATTGTTAACAACACCGTTGGAATAAAGACAATCCAGAAAGAATAAATTGTTGCTTTTGTATTTTCTCCAAGCATCCGAAGTACAAGAATTGCAATTGGATAATGAAGCATATAAATATAAAGTGATAAGCTTCCCAAACATTCTAGTAGTTTATTGGTTACTTTATTGTTTAATGCTTTTGTTAAGGCATCTTTGTTTAAAAGCGATAGACCAATGACTAAGATACAAAGTAGTGCAACGGTCCAACGATCAAGATTAAACCAGGTTGGTTGATATACGGTGTACCAAATCAATAGTATGGCAGATACTAGATTAAGAATGGTTAATAAAGTTTCACCAAAATATGTAAATTCATGATCTTTGATTTTTTGAATCAAATAGTATAAAAGCATACCACCAAGCATTCCTAACATAACATACAAAAGTCCATTGTTAAATCCAATAAAGGCCGTCGCATCTGTTGCAGATCCTCCCATACCATTGGTAGATGCTGTTTGAAGTCCTAGTGTAGACCATGCAGTTTGTGCTGCTCTTGTTCCAGTAAAAGCCCACCATCCACTTAAGAAAACAAAAATAAATGGTGCGATAATACCAGCCATGAAATCTTCATTTTTACAAAGTCCCCAATATAGGAAATATCCAACAATAATAATAGCTGAAATAAACCAAAGAGTTCCATTTAAATTAAAGAATTCACCACCAGCGCTACGAAGTCCAACCGAATGGAAACCTAAAAATTCCCAAGCACTATTAATAATCATACTGCATACTTGTTGGAAACTATAATCTGGATAAAAGAATTTGGTAGAAATAATAACACCTAATACATATCCGATGATTAAAACTGGCATTAATCCTTTGATTCGTGACCAAGTATATTCACACGCTCTAGAACTTGCACTCCTTTCTAAATATTTTTTGTCTTGGCTTCTTTTCTTGAAGTGCGATACCATAAAATATCCAGCAGTTAATGTAAAGATTAATAGCACTTCACTAGATCCAAAAAACCAATTTGATGTTTCCATATAAAATCCATTTTTACCATTGCAACTTCTTGCAATAATCCAACCAGTATGGAAACCAATAATAGCAATTGCGATTAAAAATCGCCAAAACTCAATTGCAACATTTTTCTCTTTTGCAACTTCTTTCTTTGCCTTTGGCAAGATGAACACTCCTTTCTCACATAGCCTTCCCCTATGCTACGATATCATTATATCACCGAAAGAATAATAATGTCAATTTTGTTTTTATTCTAACTTAAAATCAATGTATAATAAGCCAAATCAATACCATACTATATAGTGTAAAAAAAATACATTTGTGTTGCAAAAAAACTACAAAGGAGATATAATTGATATGGAAGTGAGGCTTATGTTAAAAAGATTTAGTGTTAAAAATTTCAAAAATTTTAAAGAACGAATTGTTTTAGATTTTTCCAAAATAAGAGAATATGGATTCAATCAATACTTAATAAAAAATAATTTGGTAAATAAAATGCTTATTTATGGACCAAACAATTCTGGAAAAAGTAACTTAGGTGCAGCCATCATGGATATTACAACACATCTTACGGATAATGTGGGAACAAATAATATCTTATATGCTTATTATTTGAATGGTGATTATATGGATGAAGTTGTTGAATTTAAATATGAATTTTTATTTCATGAGAAGGAAATTACTTATTTGTATAAAAAAGATGCACAAGCAAAATTGCTTTCTGAAGAATTATACGAAAACGAGAAATTATTGTTTCAATATAATTATAAAACAAATAAATTTGATAATAATATCAAAGAAGCTCAAACCATTGATATTTTAAAAAGGACAAATAAAGAAATGTCAGTATTAAAATTCATATATAATAATACCTTATATTGGCCGGAGGATAGTTCAATTAAAGTTTTTATAGAATTTGTTAATAATATGTTATGGTTTCGAAGCCTAAAATCAAATGAATTTATGGGGGTAATGGCAACCAAAGAAAATATGAACGATTTTATTATTAATAATGGATTACTAAAGGCATTTGAAAAATTTCTAAAAGAATGTGGACAAAATTATAATTTATGTGAAATAAATGATCTTGGTAAAAAAGTAATTGGAGTTAAATATAAAAATTATACTGCAAGATTTGATATTGTTGCTTCCACTGGGACAAAATCCCTATGGCTTTTCTTTTATTGGATGAATCGAACCAATAATATATCATTTATATATTTAGATGAATTTGATGCGTTTTACCATTATGAATTATCCGCATACATACTAAAATATTTAAACAATAGAACAGAATTTCAAACAGTAATAACATCACATAACACATTCTTAATAACCAATGATTTAATGAGACCCGATTGTTATTGCATATTGAAAAATGGTAAGATTACTAGTTTTGCCGATAGTACCTCAAAAACGATTCGACAAGCTCACAACTTAGAAAAAATGATGTTAGGAGGAGAATTTGAGAAGTAAAATTTTATTAATTGTAGAAGGAAAAAAAGATGAACCAAGAATATTAGGAAATGAAAGTCATGGACTATTATCTCTTATTGGTGGAAATTATGAAATAGTACCATTTTCAAATCCAATTTATGAATTATATGATGCATATATTAATGGTGAATATGATGATTTGGTTGCTTATTTAAGATGTGAAAAAGGTTTAAAAATTGCAGAAGAAACATTGTCTAAAAGTGCTTTTAGTGCTATTTATTTGGTATTTGATTATGAACCACAAGATCATAAATATTCCGATAAGAAAATTAAAAAATTATTGTCTATTTTTGATAACGAAACAGAATTAGGAAAACTCTATATTAATTATCCTATGGTAGAAGCATATTATCATCTTTATTCTTTGCCAGATCCTAAATATTATAATAGAACAATTTCGTTAAAAAATTTAAATGGAAAGAAATATAAAAAATTGGTTAATGAAACTACATGTTTGCGGAAAAATAAAATAACAAAAAAAGATTTATGCTATATAATCATGCACAATTATAAGAAAGCGCAAAAAATTACAAAATCGAAAAATCTAACTGTAAATCATAATAAAATATTAGATGCACAATTAAAATTAAAAAAGGAAAAGAATGAAATTTATGTTTTAAGTACTTTCCCACTTATTACAATAGACTATAATTATGAAAAGACAATAGAGATATTAAAATTTAAATTAAAAGAAGATTTTACAGACTATAAAAAAATGAAAAATTCTTAACTAAAAAAATGAAACTATGTTACAATGTTTCATTTTTAATTTTAGAATACATACACCCACAGTAATTTTGTCTGTAAAGATTATACTTTTTTGCTAATATAATACTTCTTTTATATCCTTCTTTTTTCTTAAAATCACTATACAAATAACGAACTTGATGGACTTCTTCTTCCTCTTTTCCAATTTCATTTAACCATTTGGCATTCTTATGGGGACTAATGGACAATGTTGTTGTAAAGTAGTCAAAATGATATTTTTTTGCTATTTCTGCTGTTTTCTTAAGTCTTAACTGATAACACAAATAGCACCTTTTTCCTCCTTCTTTTTCTTTTTCGAATCCTCTTGTTTCTTTCAAAAATTCTTCTTTCTCATAAGAACAAGGAAATAATTTTATTTGATACTTTGCTTCCTTTAAAAAGCGCTCTAATTCTTCTTTTCTTTTTTGATATTCCTCCTCATCAGTAATATTTGGATTATAAAACAGAATCGTAATATCAAAAAAAGAAGAAAGACGCTCTAATACTGCACTTGAACAAGGCGCACAGCAAGCATGCAACAACAATTTTGGTTTGTCTTTCGTTTTTATTTGTTCTATTATTTGATCACATATTTTATCATAGTTCATATTTTTCACCTAATCTTTAATCTTTTTTGTTTGCATCGCTCTTTTTCTATTTTTTTTGCTATTTCTTCATAGTTATCTTTATGTGTTTCATAAAATTCTTCTAAATAGTCTTTATTTTCCATACAAAAGGAAATCCCTTCCTGATAATTTTTTATAATTTCTCTTTGTTTTTCTTTTTTGATTGGTTGATAAAATTCATCTTTTAATTCTACATAACAGTTATCGAAATAAAAAAAGAAAATAGGAAGATGAATCGTTTGATCAAAACTTTCTAAGGTGTGTTTATTCAAACATTGAAAAAAAATTTTATTGGTAATATCAAATAAGAATTCTTCTTCCATCGAAAAAAAATAATTCATAACATGATTCATTCCACCACGATATGCATCCTTATAAAATTTTGCTAAAAATAACCATATTTCATTCAAATTATCGTCTTTTTTACAAGGAGAATATCTTGTAAAAACCTTCATAGAAAAGCGAGGAAATACATCCATTGCAAGCGATGCTTCGTTTCTCTACAAACACCAAAAGAAGAAATTACTGACATTCCTTGCAAAAAGGTAGGTAAAACAATTTGTTTTTTCCCATTGTACTCATATTTATGCTGATCGGATAAATAACCATTTTCTAACATATAAGTAAAAATACCGACTTGCATACTTAACTTATTTGAAACACTATTTAAAACATCAGATAAATCCTTAGTTATGGCAGCATATTTTTCATAATAAGAAGAATTCTTTAATTCACATAATGATTTATAATAAAGAGCAATTAGCCTTTTTTCTTTCGTTTGTGGAATTGTTATCATTTTCACCCTCCAATAAATCGCTTATCACTTTACTTGCTATTAATAATCCTGCACTACCAGGAACAAAAATAGAGGAAGCAATTTCTTTTCCATCGCTTTTCTTCGGAAGTTCTAAAGAAGTACAAACAACTATTTTTTTCCCTTTTTCTTTTAATTTTCTTCTTAATATTCGAGCAAGTGGATCCCCTCGTGTTTTATCAAGCGTTGTAATAAGTAGCTTGCTAGGATCTATCCTCTTTCCTGTTCCCATACAAGAAATGAAAGGAATAGAATTAGTAAGACAATAAGACATAATACCTTCTTTTACCAAAATATCATCACAAGCATCTACAACATAAGATACTTCTTTGGAAAGATAAGAAGAAAGATTTTCTTTCGTTAATTTTATAGGATAACAAATAACATTACAATTCTTATTAATATCTTGAATTCTCTTTTTAAAAGCTTCTGTTTTTAACATTCCAAGAGTCGAATCCATCGCAATAATCTGTCGATTACAATTGGATAATTCTACTTTATCATAATCAATTAAAATAAGATTTAAAATATTACATCTTACAAGAGCTTCTATTACATATCCACCTACGCCACCACAACCAACAACTACTATGGTATGCTTTTTAATAGAAGACACTTGTTTTTTTCCTACTAATTTTTCAAAACGATCAAATTTTTCCATCACATAACATCCTTATAATATACTTTAGGTACATTATTTTCTTTTGTAAACATTGGTAAATAAAGAGGCTCATCCAAAATATTTTCCTTAACGCTAGAAAGGAGGAGAAAACAAGATGCATTTTCTTCACATTGTTTCATATAATGGACTAAACTATTTTTAATCTTAATATTAGATATTTCAAAAGAAGAAGCAATTGTTTCCAAGTCTTTATAATTTCGAATACTATCTTCGATTGCTTCTATTTTTAAAGTATTAAAAAACTCAACAAAGGATAGTGTAAGACCTAAATTCTCTTTCTTTAACAAAGAGAAAAAATGTTCTTTGTTAAAACTATTTTCTTTTAATTCCCCTATTTTTTTAGCTATATCGCGATTCATAAGAGACAACATCCCACAATCCATTAAAGAGATAACCTTTGGTTTATTTTGTCCATTTTTTTGATACCGTAAATCATTAACAAGAGAGCCATATAAATAATCAATAGCAGCATTTTCCATAACAGGTGGTACTGGTATTGTATAAACATCATAAAAATCAGTATTTGGATAATTATAACTTGTAATTTTGATCTCTTCTACATTTTCATAGGCAGCTTGCTTTCGAATCATAGAAGTTAGTTCCTTGGGAAAATTATTATAATAAGAGTCTTCCACTGGAAAAGAATACTTAGTTTTCCCTATTTCAATACTACCAGCTTCTTTTTTTCGATTTTCCGGTTTTAAAACTTTTTCTTCTTTTTTCATATGTTTAAAAGAAAGCAATAAATCATATGAGATATCATCAACAACAAAAGGTAATACTACCATAAACATCCTCCTTTCGTTAGGAAGAGTAGTATATCATATTTTTTAGAAAAAAACAAGGTTTTCTTTCTCATTTTTTTTTGTTATGATGATACTAGAGGTGATTTTATGTTAACAAAAGAAAAAACAATAAAAATAATCAAAGCTTGTCTTGTTTTCGTTATTTTTTTCCTATCGGGCCATATACAAGGTATCCTTGCATTGCTTCTTCATATTAATGTTAAGAAAATAACTGGATTTGAAAGCATTTTATTAACTTTTTTAGCTGATATAATTATTATTTTTCTAATTGTTCTTATCTATTTTGAAGACTTAAAAAAAGAATGGAAAAATTACAAAAAAAATTTTTCTACCTGTTTTGATACCGGTCTAAAATATTGGTTAATAGGTCTTTTCATTATGATCGTATCCAATATATTAATTAGTAATTTTACCAACCTTGCAACAAGTGAAAATGAAACTGCTGTACAATCGTTAATTTCAGCATCTCCCCTTTTCATGATTTTAGTAGCAGGTATTTTAGCACCTTTCGTAGAAGAGATAACATTTCGAAAAAACTTTCAAGAAATTTTCTCCAATAAATGGGTTGCAGCAATAGTTTCTTTTTTGGTTTTTGGATTCATTCATGTGGCAGGTGCCAAAAATCCACTAGAATATCTTTATATCATACCATATGGAGCCCTAGGATTTTTCTTCTCTCTTTCTTATAGTGAAACAAAAACAGTTTTTACATCTTATACTATGCATGCACTTCATAACAGCATTCTCATTATACTACCTATCGTAATAGCAAGAGTTTAAACTCTTTTTTTTCATATTTCTTTTTTTTAAAAGTATACTTTACTAGGTGATCATATGAAAAAAATAATCGTTTGTTTTTTCTTTCTTCTTTTTATAATAAGTTGTTTTGTTAGTATGACGTACTACAAAGAAAATAGAAAAACAAGTATTTTAAAAGGATCCATTCTATCACAAAATCAAAAAGAAACAACCATACAAGATGAGAAAAATATTATTTATACCATAAAAGAACAAATAGACGCTGAAGTTGGAGATTTTATTACAATGGAATATATGGAAAGAAAAAAGACAGCAAAAGAAATAGAAAAACAAGATATTGTAAAATATGAGATAACACCAGTCATTAGTCAAACTACAATAAAAGAAACTTTTCAAGATAATGGTATTTTTTCCAATTATTATACACTAGCCGAAGAAAAATTAAAGACATTATCGCTTGATGAGAAAATTGATCAAATATTATTAGTAAGGTATCCAGAAGATGGTGTATCCATATTAAAAAAACATCAATTTGGAGGATATTTATTTTTTGAAAACGATTTTAAAGACAAAACGAGAGAACAAGTACAATCGATGATGTTAAGTCTACAGGAAAGTGTTAAAATACCTATTTTAACTGCAGTAGACGAAGAAGGTGGTAGTGTCGTTCGAATTAGTAGTAATAAAAATTTAAGAAAAGAAAAATTTAAATCGCCAAGTGAACTATACAAAGAAGGAAAAATGGCAGCAATTGAATTTGATACTATTGAAAAAAGTGCTTTATTAAATGAATTAGGATTAAATGTTAATCTTGCTCCAGTTGTAGATGTGTCAACTGCAAAAGATGATTATATTTATGATCGAGCTTTAGGAGAAGATACCGAAACAACAAGTGAATATGCAAAAACAGTTATAAGAGCAAGCAAAGATATGAAAGTATCTTACGTTTTAAAACACTTTCCAGGATATGGAAATAATAAAGATTCACATGAAACAAAAGTAGAAGATACAAGGCCTTTTGAGGAAATAAAGAAAACAGATCTACCACCTTTTGAAACGGGAATAAAAGAAGGAGCAGAAGCTATTTTAATAAATCACAACATCATTAAAAATATCGATGATAAAAATCCAGCATCTTTATCTAGTAGTATTCATAATCTTTTAAGAAGCGATTTAGGTTTTACTGGTATTATTATAACGGATGATCTTGCAATGAATTCTCTAAATGATATTGAAAACAAAACAGTAAAAGCAGTGCAAGCGGGAAATGACTTGATTATAACAACAGATTATGATACCAGTGAAAAAGAAATAAAAGATGCAATTAATAACAAAACTATAAGTGAATCGACACTAGATAAGATGGTATTTCGTATTCTTGCATGGAAGTATTATAAAGGATTATTGTTTGATATAATAAAATAAAAGCTGTATAAAACAGCTTTTATTCTTCCGTTCCTTTTTGACTCATATACTCATGATAACAATTATCTTTTGTTGGAACTTTACTTTTCGCAGAACAACTATTACCAGTTGCATTATTACATCCAATTACCCCACGTTTTATAATGATATCCTTGAATTCATTTAAGAAGGGACTCTTATAAACTGTTAAACCATCCTGTTCTTGTGTACTGTTTCCTTTGGTTTGTAAGAACGTACCATTTTCTTCGTTGTATTTTCTAATCCTTTCAAGATCATTCACATCTAAGTGAAATTTATAATCCAATTCATTGGAATCTGAGTAAATACTATCACCTTTTTTCTCAATATCAGTGATTAAAGATGACGGCTGTACCAAATATTCACTATTTTCTAAGTTTGTTCCATTACAATTCCAATTGAACCTAGGATCTTTTATAAAGACATGATTTAAGTCAATCGTTCGGAAAATTAAATCATTGGTTACTGGTGTAATATCATCTGGATCACTTGGCTGTGGATCATCTGGTGAAGGCGTAGTATCATCTGGATTTGGATTATGCGGTTCTTTTGGATCCGGGTCATCCGGTGGACAAGTTCCTAATTCTTCACATGGACAAGTACCAGTCTCTTCACATAGTGGATTTTGAATCAAAGCATAAAAACAGCTAATATCAAAATTCCAACCAAAGTAACCATAGTTTTGAACTTTTACATTAATATTCATTTTTGTATTGCTTTCAATCGCACTTTTCTCTTCTCCTGTTGGAAGGCTTCCATCACCATAAACTTTCCAGTCATACCAATCAACATTTGTATTAACGGTAGTTAATTTTGTACAATATTGTTCTCCAACTTCAGTCACACCAATATCAGAACTTGGAGTATGTGTTGTTTGACCAGACTTATTATTAATATAATTTTTAGGGAAAGTAAGTAAATCACGATAGTCATAACAGGTACAAGAATCATCGCCTTGCAACATAGCTTGATTATCAGTTTTACAATCTTCTTGTTCTTTTTGTGTTTCTGCCGTACAACTGCCTTCTTCACCAACATAAGTATTTCCCATACAGATACCAGTTGTATCTTTTACTATACTACCTTTATGCAATCCTTTATCCATACTTTCGCCATTCCAGAAATTATCCGTTACATTCTCACTATTTTGGCGTTGTTTTGCATCGTATAGATTTTGTGCTTCTGTTTCTTTACCAGCATATTTTGTTTTATCATCAACTGTTATTTCATATGTTCCAACCGAATCATTACACTCTTTCATTACACCAGAACATTTAGTTTGATCGGCCAAACAAGCTTCTACTTGCTCATCAGATAAGCCGCAACCTCTAGCATCCGCTTTCCACTGATCCATTGCTTGATTATAATCATCTACTCTTTCTTTATAACTAGTAGTAGAATCATCACAAAGATTAAATTTACAATCGGCTCCACAATTTCCTAGTTTTATAAATCCATTTTCTGCATGCCAATTAACCTCATCACTCTGTAATAGTGATAATGTACTTGTTGCTTGCGATACATCTTGAAAATAGAAAATAGCTACATTACTAGGACAAGTTCCTGCACTAACCCATTGTAACGTTTTTTTATCAACATATCCACCTGGGTTCTGTTGTTTGAATTTAACAAGAGCATCCACTAAAACTGGATCATTATAAGGTACTTTTTTATCAATATATTTGTCACCACCCGCATAACCAATAGTACATCCATCTACTACTACTTCTTCTCCTGCTAAGCGCTTAACATAATTATTTTCTTTCTTTTGATATGACAACAAATTATTGGTACTTACTTTTTGATCTTTAAAAACTTTATCTACATAAACTTTCTTATAGCAACTATCAATACATTTTTGAGAATATTTTCCATTGTCACATTGATTAATACATTGATCAAACTCTTCATTTGGACCTGCTTGTGGACCTACTGTGGCATCTTTGTGTCTACATTCTGGTTGATCATAACATGCGATTGGCTCTGCTGGGGGTGCTTTCAAAAATTCTGTAACACACTCAACCGTTGATTTTATCTCCGTAACATATTGAAAACACATACCAGATTGTGTCTCAATTGGAGGATCAAATGTAACAGTAATTGCTTCTTTACATTTCTTATAACAATAATTTTCTGTTTTTTCATCTACGTGTGTTTTTGTTACTGATTTTTTTTCATCGCTATAATAATCACATTGTAATGCGCCTGGATTCTTTACATCTTCTGTTGTCTGTTCATCACTAAAAAGATTTTGAAGTCTACCAGAAGGTTTTCCAGATAATTGTCTTTCAAATCGTTCCTGTTGTTCACGAATCGTATCAAACGTAACGTTACCAAAGTTTGTAGCCTGTTTTACATAACAAGCAGGAACAACTAATTGTGCTTCTTTTTGACGACTTTTATATTTTTCACGAAAGGTTGTACAAATTGAATTAGAATAAAAAGCATTATCTTCTCCTGCTTGATAGTGTATACTTAATTCTCCTATTTTTGCACCTGCATAACACGTAACACCATTAATATCTACATCTTCTTTCAAACGAACATCAACTACTATAATTTTTCCTGGCGCATTTTGAAATTTACTTGGATGAATTACCCATGGATGTTTTTCAGCTGAAGATTGATAAGCAGGATCACCAATTTTTAAATGTGAATCAACATTTTGAAATTCATAAAACGCTTGATCTTCATCTAAAGCTTTAATCTTTCTCCAACTAATACTATCAAAGTTAAAAAAATCAGATACTTCTTGAGCAGATATATTTTTCTCACATTCACATTCTTTATTTTTTATTTGTTCTTCTGTACATCTTTTTATAGCAAACACATCAATATCAGAGGAAATAATTACAGATAGTATAAATAGAAATAAAATCATTTTTCCCATCTTTTTATATCTCATTTTTATCATCCTCGCTTTCTTCCATTCTGGCTTTTATTTTTTCATAGTTTTTTGCTACCTTCACGTTTGCTAACGTTTGCTTTTCCATAGACCTCATCTTTCTTGCTTCTACAATAAAAGAATAACTAACTTTATTTCCATAAAATCGAGTACAAGTAAGAAGTGATAAAAGTTGATCACTTTCTTCTACTTCCGTATCAATAGAAAAAAGAGTTTCTTTCTTCGCATTTTCAATATAATCTTTTAATTCTTCTTTGGTATATTCATTTTTCGATAACAATCTAGCTTCTTGATTGCCTATTAAATTAATAGCATAAATTCGATATATCTCTGTTTTTCCTTCTGCATTCGTATAAGCAATAAACTGATGTTTTTTTACAAAATCAGGATAGATAAAAGACAGTAATTGTTCAAAATTTTTCATAGTGTTATCACCAACAATAGGATTTTTGGAAACATTTCGAATATTATGAGATGCAAAACTAATGTGATTGCTCTTATTACTTATTGTTGCCATAGTCCAAGCATATTGATCCTCTTCTGTATAATCCGGTTGATTCATCGATACAATTGTAAGAGGCAAATCAATATTGGTACCTTCTACTTGAATCCATCCTGCCACAATTGCTCCTTTTTTTTCAAATTTTTTCATCTGCTCTACTCTATCTTCCCCACGATATACAGTATGCTTTCTTTCTTTCATAAAAAAGAAGAAAGAAAGAGAAAGAAAGAAAACACTTAAAATAATCAAAACTATTTTCTTCTTTTTCATTTTATTGCCTCCTCTATTTTGAAACTACAAAAGGAGATTCTATAGTACCTTGTCCTTCTTTAATTATAATATTATCATCAAAATAAGCTCTTATTTTTACTGCTGCTTTTATTTGTGGATCCAATTCATCAAGATAAGGAACCGTTCCACTATAATACACTAAATAACGTCGATTATTATTTTTTGAAGATTCCAATAACCAATAAGCATTCGTAGTAGTATCATTTGATTTGGCACTAAAAATAGTGAAAGTAGAAGGAGCACTTAATCTTACTTTGTATTTTTTCACTTCTTTATTTCCATTATAAACAACTTTATCTTTATAAATTGGTACTTCTATTTCTTGATTTTTTAACAATGACGTATCCATATATTTTGTCATATTTTGATTAATTTTATAACCAATACTATTTTTATTTTTTGGATCATAAATAGATGTATTCTTATAATTAATTTCTTCTATTACACCATCACTTGCAAGTATATCTACCATCGTTATTTCTGTCGTATTATCTTTTATACCAGAAATTCGAAATAAATAGCTAGAATAGCGAACATATTCTCCAATTTGACGTGTATTAATTTTACTATTTCTCTTTACTTTCTCCTTTGTTTTTAATATATAAGGATCCGTTTTTGTTCCAGTACCACTTACGATTCTTGTATTATTTTTTAATACAAGAGCTGGTTTTACATTAAATATTTTATCCGTCTCCATTTCATATATTGTATTTTCTAAAGTGGAACCTTCAATCAAAGTATAGGGTAGTTTTTCATCTGAAAAATTACTATACCATGTAAGAGCAGAAGATGATAAATAACTTTTGTTGTAAGAATCTAACGTACTAATATAATCTTGAATGGATAATATACCAACTTTTCTCTCATCACTATAGCGATCACAAGTTTCTTTTTTTAGATTACTTTTTGGAACAATATCATCACACCATTTATTTTCCATAATCATTTTTTGATAATCTTCTTCTAATAAATTATAAAAATATTGATTTAACCATTGATCAAGACTACTGCCAGCAAAACGACCATTTTTATCACTATAGTCAACATTAGCAAGGGAATCATTACTAACGATTAAAACAGTACCATTTTCATTTACTTTTACAATACGAAATAACATATTATTAAACAATACATAATTTTCTAAACTACTCCCGACATAAATATTTCCCGTTTGTTCTGTTGCTTTTTTTATCGTATCCGATAATTTTTCAATTACCTCCACCGTTCGTTCTACTGTTGTTTTATTATCAAGACTATCTTTTGCAGTATATGAAATTGTATAAACACCAACTTTATTGGTATCTACACTTCCTTTCGTAATAACACTACTAGTACTAATTACCCCATCAATATTATCTTTTACACTTTTAATACCAGCATCTTGATAGTTACTTCCTCGACTAATAACCATATTTTCTTCTCCATTCATTTCAATCGTTGGTCCTTCATGATCGATATCACTTTCGAAAGAAGCACATTTTAGATAAGTATAATATTTCTGTCCATTTTTTGTATTTTTGGCTCTTACTGTTGATTTTTTAATATCACAATCTACTGTTCCATTAGAAATTGTTAATTCTCGGTCCAAATATTTCTGTTTTACAAGTGTTTCCATAGAAACAGAAAGAATTCTATTTTCATCCTTTGGCAGACTATTTTGATTTACTTCAAAATATTTTTTACCTGCTTGAAAAAAGATTTCTTCATTCTTTTTAAAAGCACGCATCGGAGAAAAATAGCCAAACCAAACAAATACGAAAACGAATACTGCAATACATAAAATAAGACTCCATTTCAATATTTTATTTTTTAACTCTTTTGTCATACATATCTCCTATTCTTATCCTCTATTTAATTATATAAAAAGTTAAAATCACTGTCAAGAAATAACCAATTAAAAATACTTTTTAATAAAAATAATTTCATAACAGAAAAGAAAATAAGTTTGTTCTTATTTTCTATAGATTTTTCTTTCTTTAAAAGATGTATTAACAATTTCCATTTTGTACACAATTATTTAAATCCTTCGCAATTTCTTTTCCAAAGTCAGTGGAAGAATCATGTTCAAAGCTAATCGTTCCTAACAATAAAAATAACATTAAACTTCCCATTAGCAATAAACCATATAAAATTGTCGAAATTGCAAATCCTTTTTCTCCTAATTTCATTTATTCCTCCACAACCTCAATATTTGCATGAAAATGATTGGTTTTATCAACGATAAAATTGCTATTCATTGCCCAAATCCGAATCGAATAATCTTCTTGCTCCCCTGCTTTTAATATATCTTCATGAATCATACCACCATCATATTCTGATAATACAAAAGCATCCGGTGCCAAATGATCTTTTCTTAAGCTTAATTTTAATAGTTCCATTGGAATCTTTTTCTCACTACAACCACACGCTTCTATTTCTTCCTCATTTTCTTTTATCATAATTTTATATTTTATATCCTTTAAAGTATTATTATGAACCGTAAACGAATATGCTGGAGAGGTAAGCCCAACAGCATCACTTACTGGTTGAAACTTCTTCATCGTAATTTGATTCCCACTTTTGGTATGAAATACAACTTCCATTTCGCCAACATCGTAATCCTTCTCACTTTGTTTTGCAAATTTTTGATAAATAAAATAAGTTGAAAAAATAGCAAAGGCTAGTAAAAAGAAAATAGTAACAGTACTTTTTAATAGATGCTTTTTATAACCATTTAAATTCATTTTCTCCACCTCTTCTTCATTGTAAAGCTTGTTTTTTAATTCGTCAATGAAAAATAGGCTCTTTTACAACTTATTTTGTAAAGATTTATAAAAAAACTCTTGCATATCTTTCTTTTTTGTTATATAGTTATATTGCACTTATAAATGTCCGCGTAGCTCAGCTGGATAGAGCAATCGCCTTCTAAGCGATCGGTCGCGTGTTCGAATCACGCCGTGGACACCACTTAAAAATAACGACTTTGAAAGTCGTTTTAAAAAAAGAAAGAATTGATCGGAAAAGATTCTTTCTTTTTTTCTACATTACTGCCTCTTCTAAGGTTGCCGAATTATGGAATTACCAAAGACTATAAGACAGTAAGGGCTGTTCCATTACATGGTAGTATTAAGACTAAAATTTTACTAACCGACTCGTTTCAGAAGAGGTTAACTAAAATGTATATCTGATATCCACCGATGTATACCAATGGTAATCCCTATAAAATTTTACCTTATTACTAAGGGTAAGAATATTTTCTTACAATCCCATTCTAGCACGTTTTGTCGATTTTTGTCAATTTTTATCTGCTAATTTTAAGAAAATCTTTTTTTTTCTATTTCTTTTTGTTATGATTATAAAAAGGTGGGATTGCAATGTTTCTCAAAGTAGGAAAGAAAAAAATTAAAATTAAAACCCTAAATACTTTTTTAGAACGCATCAAAAGTTTTCGCTTTCAACTAGAGCCGATTACAACAGGATTATATTTTCCAAAGAAAAAGGGAATTAACACCTACTTTTTTTGTCAACGCGTTGATATTATTTTAACGGATGAGAACAATAAAATTTTATATTTGTATCCTTCTTGTAAAAGTGAAAAAATTATTTTTCACAAACGAAAAGCAAAACAAATTTATCTTTTTCCTATTGGGGTTTCCAAAGTTTATAAAGTTGGAGATACTCTAAAAATAGAAGAAAACTAATTTCTTCTATTTTTGCTAATAAGAGCCATTGGGATCGATAATTGATTGATGCGCTCTATAATTCTTTTTGCTTTTACTTTATCATAATTAGTAATACTTAAATTATTTTCTAATTCATCCATCGTTAAATTAGAAGTAAAAAATGTTGGTAAGTGTTCATCCATCCGATATTGTAGGATAGGACCTAAGACTTCATCCCTACTCCAAGCGGTTGTGTTTTCTGCTCCAATATCATCCAAAAGTAGTAAAGGAGCTTTTTTTATAAACTCATACTTTTCATCATAATCGGATCCAAACGATGCTTTTAAGCTTCTTAATAGTTCTGGATAATAAACTAAAACACTTGATACTTCCTTTTTGGCAAGCTCATTAAAAAGCGCTGCTATTAAATAGGTTTTCCCACTTCCAAACGAACCATGTAAATAGATTCCTTTTTTTCTTTCTCCTTTTTCATAAGAATCAATAAATTCCTTAAAATATTTAATAATAGGAAGGCGATTCTTATCATCTTTATAAACATCTTTAAATGATGCCTTTTTGATCTCTTTTGGTAAATCAAAACAAGTAATATTGTGCTGATAAGCATATTTTTTTTCTTGGCTCTTATAATACGGGCAAGCCTCATAAGAAAAGTTAAGTCCCTTCCCTTCTATTTTGGAAGAAAGAACATGACCTTTTAATAAATTCTTACACTCTTCGATGGAAGAACAATTTCTACAGTGAACATATTCTTCCTTTGCTTCCTCTAGTCTTGTCGTATAATTTTGTAATGCTTCATCACTTAGATCAATCTTTTCTACATATTCTCTAAAATCTTTATCACTACAAGCATCCATATAAGCTTGTTTTAATTTGATTTGATTTTCTTTTGGTAATGTTTTTCCAACTTGTATCACGTTATCACCTCATCTCTTTTCATTATAAGGTGCCTTTATTTTTTTTTCAATTCCTTTTTGATAACTTTTTACACTTCCCTTTTGAAAATCAAAACAAACCATACCACTAGAACTTGTATTATAAAGAATACTACCTTCCTTTTTTAAAGCATCTACCACTTCTTTATGTGGATGGCCAAATTTATTGTCTTTCCCACTTGATATTAACGCATAACGTGGCCTTACCATGTCTAAAAAGGCTTTACTACTACTTGTTTTCGAACCATGATGACCAACTTTTAAAATGGTAACTGGTAAAAGTTCATATTCCTTTAAGAGTTCCTCTTCACTCTTTTTACTGGCGTCTCCCATAAATAACATCTTATATTGAAAGATCGTCGCATATAAAATGAGACTTGAATCGTTTTCATCGTTTAAATCTTTACTTAATACTTGAAAATGATAATTAGAAAGTGTAAAAGTATCGTTATGATAGAGCTTTCTTACAGGAATCTTTTTCTCTTTGGCTTTCTTTTTAATTTGTTGTTCCAAAGAATTTTCTTTGTTTTCATTTAGAAAGACACTTCCTACCTTAATATTGTCCAAAAGGGTAAGCGCTTCCATCGCATGATCAGCATCCCCATGTGTTAAGAGTAATACATCAATTTTTTTAATTCCTCTTTGATAAAGAAAAGAAATGGTATAAGTACCAAGAGATGTTTTTTCAACTCCTTTTTCCCACGCCTCTTGTTTGTATTCCATCTTTCCTCCTGTATCAATTAACATACTCTTCCCATTTGAGGTTAATAAAAAGCTATCGCCCTGCCCTACATCGATCATATAAAGCCTATCTTCTTTTATAATCGATGGTAGAATATAATGAAAAGACAAAAGAGCAAGAAGAAAGAGGAAATACTTCTTTTTCTTCTTGAAAAGAAAAAGAAAAATAGGAACAAAAAGGAAAAAATAATACCAAAGAGGAAGTCTTTTAAAAATCAAAATACCAACGGGAATCTTGGCAAGAGATAAAACACTTTTTTCTAAGATAAGAAGAAAGAATGCAAAAATAGATTTTAAAAAAGGACAAAAAAAAGTTGCTATGGAAAGAGGAAAAACAATGATATTAATAAAAGGAACATAAAATAAATTATAGAAAATACTAAGAGGATTAAGATAGCTAAAATGATAAAGAGAAATGGGAAGAGATACCAAAAAAGATAAGAATGATACCTCTAATAAGCTTTTAAGAAAGTTTTTTTCTTTTCCCTTTTCTCTTTCATAATATAAAATTAAACTTACCGTAATTACTGTCGCATATTGAAATCCAATATCCAAAACATAATAAGGATTTAAAAACAGTAGTGTGGCAAGGGAAATACAAATTAATTGAAAAGGAGAGACGAAGAAATCAAAGGCTTTGTTGATTTCGAAATAGAAAAAGAAAACAAGAGCCCGATCGACTGCTGCACAAGAGTCGATCATAGCATAATAACAAAGTAAGATACAAAAGGTTTCAAAAAAGATCGTTCTAGCGGTTTGTTTTCTTTTTTGTAAGAGAAATAATAAAATAGATGCAAGAAAGGTTATTTGTGTTCCAGATAAGGCGAATAGATGAGAGATTCCTAATTTTTGGAAAGCACTTTTCACATCCTTCTTAATATCATCATCTTGACCTAAGAAAAAGCAATTAATATAGCAAGCTACTGTATCAAAGGAGGCGATATAGCGTCTTACTTTGTCTCGAAGGAAAAGAATAACATTTCTATTTTCTCTTACTTTCTCCATCTCATCGATTTGAAGAAAATGATAGATGCCTTTCTGCCTTAAATATAAGGGATATGAAAAACTACCAAAATTTTTCGTCGAAGTTGGGGTTTTAAGACTTCCACTTACTCTAACCAGATCACCAAGATGAAAATTGGATGCCAATTCTTTTTCTTGTTTCGTTTTAAAATAGTAAGAGGCTTGTAGTTTTTCATCTGCTTCTAATTGTAACGTAAATTGATTCCCAGATAGATGCAACTGAATAATTTTTGCTGTTAATTCCACCTTTCCATCTCTATATTTTGCATTCCTGGAAACTAAGGTAAGGGTAAAGGTAGTATAAATGAAACTAAATACAATAAGAAATAAGTATAGTTTTTTAGACAGTAATATTTTCCTTAATCTTAGCAAAAAGGGCATCTCCTATTCCACTTACATTTTTGATTTCTTCAATGGTTTGAAAAGGACCTTTTTCCTCTCGATACGAAAGAATGGCTTTGGCTTTGGCTTCTCCGATTCCAGGTAATGTCATCAACTCTTCTAATGTTGCTGTATTAAGGGATAGTTTTCCTTCGATCACCACACTCGATTGCGTTTTCTTTTCTTCTGTTGTACTATCTTTGATGCAAGCATCGTTTTCGAGTGCTTCTTCACTTGGCTTTACACATGCTTCTTGTTGTTGTTCTTCCGTCTCTTTGGTCTTGGTAAAGTCCTCTACCTCTTTTTTACTATAAACGACAATAACCATCTCGTCTTTCACTTTCTTTGAAAGATTCAAAACAGAGGTATCCGCATTTACAGTAAGATCTCCTGCTAGTCGAATGACATCAATCACTCTGCTTCCTTCGGTAACAGAATAAATTCCAGGATTCATAACTTCACCTTTTATATCCACTTGAAAATAAACTTCCTCTTTTTCAACTGACGAGGACTTATCCTCTTTCTCTTCTTTCTTTTTGGCACTCAAAACAACAGGGGTGTTTTCTTTTTTTGTCTTTTTTTGAAAACCACTTCGAAAAAGAAAGACAAGTCCCAAAACTAGCAAACAAAAGAGAAAAAGAGCAAGAATAATTTGTTTTCGATGTCGATAAGTAAAGGTCATTTCGCACCTCCTCCTTTCCGACAAGCACTATAGCAGATATTAAAAAATGTGTCAAAAGGGGAATTTTGCAAATTCCGGCACTTTTTTGGGGGAAAATTGCAAATTCCCCGGGGGAAAATGCAAAATTCAGCCGAAAATGGGGCTGAATTTGCAAAATTCACTTTTTTTTACTTTTTTTCATTTTTTTCGTTTTTTGGGGGTTTCGTTCCGAATTCCTGTCTCTATTTTTACCCGTTGTACAAAGGTTAAAGCGACCATCAAGCAAAGTGTAAAGCTTCCTCCATAACTAATAAAAGGAAGAGGAATTCCAGTAATTGGAATAAGTCCTAAAATACCTAAGAGATTAATACTGATATGAAGAAAGAGATAGAAAAAGATTCCATAACAAATCATCGCACCTCGGTTCGTATAACTTTTCTTTCCAATAAAATAAATACGAGATAAAACAACAATATAACAAAGAATTAAAAGAATACCTGTTACAAGACCTAATTCTTCTACTACAATAGCAAAGATAAAATCTGTATATGGCTCTGGCAAATACAAATATTTTTGAGTGGAATTACCAAGACCAACCCCTGTTAATCCCCCATTGTTAATCGCAATATAACCATTACATACTTGATTCCCTTCATCTAGTAATTTCTCACATGGATTTCCGAAAGAAGAAAGACGTTCTTTCTGTCTTGCATGAAGAAGTTCAAAACCACAAAGTTGTAGTGTCCCAAGAAGAGCAAGAGCTATTAAACCACCAAAAAAGACAATTTTAATTTTTCGTATTAAAGTAATGGGAACGAGAAAGAAAACAAACAAAACAATAACAGTATAAATAAGAGCGGTTCCATAATCATTTTGTAATACAATTAAAATAGCAGGCAAAGCACCAATACAAAGAGGAAGCGCCGCAACAAACCAATGATCAAGATGCTTCTCATATACTTCATAGAAGCGTGCCATCCAAACAATAATAATTATTTTGGCAAACTCACTTGGTTGGAACATAAAAGGACCAATGGGAAACCAACTTTTCGCATCATTGGTTACTTTTCCATAAACAAGAAGCAAAAATAAGATAACGGTAATAGCAATCAATAAAAGCGATGAAAACATTCCATATGCTTTGGTATTAAACCGAATCATAACAGAACACAAAAGAAAACTAATAACTAAAAAAATACCTTGTTTAAAAAAATATCCATAAAAACTTTTTCCGTTCATATAAGCCGTTACATTACTAGCCGATAATACCATAATAAGTCCAAAGATAAAAAGAGCGGCCGTTAAAACAAAAAGAATTTTATCCATATGTTTGATCATTTGGGCAGTTTTCTTCAAAGTATCACGCTCCATTCTCTTTTCATCATACCATAATTTTTTTCTTTAAAAAAGAGAAATAGATGATTTCATTAACCATTTGACACCTACTTTCATATTTTATACTAGATAAAGGAGGAATTATTATGTATTATTATGGTGGCGGAAGCTGTGGCTGCAACCAAGGTTCTTACTATCCAATGTATGGATATGGATGGGGCTACGGAAGTAACCAAAACAATAGTAATTATGCAATTATTTTAGTATTATTTATCTTACTTGTAATCGTTATCGGTGCAAGATATGCAAGATAGAAAGGTTTAGCCTTTCTTTTTTTATAAAAATATGATAAAATAGGCATGAAACGGATGTGGTAGTATGTTAAAAACAAAGAATATTTTAGATGAAAAGGATAAACGGCTTCGTCTTGTTAGCAAAGAGGTTACCTTTCCTCTTGAGAAAAAAGATTTGGATATGATTGATTTAATGGTAGAATATTTAACCAATAGTCAAATTGATGATTTAGCAGAAAAATATGATTTAAGACCTGGTATGGGAATGGCAGCAATACAACTTGGGGTTGCGAAACGCTTTCTTACCATTGTTCATGAAATTGGAGAAGAAGAATTTGATACTTATGTGATATGCAATCCAAAATTAACTAGAACTTCAGAAGAGATGATCTATGTTGAAGACGGGGAAGGATGCCTTTCGGTAAACCGTGATGTTACTGGTATTGTTCCAAGACATGCAAGAGTTACCGTTGAAGGATATGATGTTAATGGAAACAAAATAAAAATTAGAGCAAGAGAAGAACTTGCTATTGCTTTTCAACATGAACTAGACCACTTAGATGGAATTCTTTTTACCGATCGCATAGATAAGAAAAATCCATACAAAGGAAAAGACCAAATGCGCTCCATTTAGTCTTTTTTCTTTTGTTTGATATATTGATTATTGGCTTCTCTTATTATACCAAGTCGAAATAAATTTTGTTCTTTTTCCCTCATACTTTGGTATACATAGCTTAATTGTGCGATTTCTTTTAACACTGTTATTTTATCTCCAAGAGCTTTATTTTCAAAAAGAGGCGCTGCTTGATGATAACAATCAATGGTAAAAATTTTTCCAGACACATAGAAAATTCTTTCTTCCTTGGATAAATCTTCTTTTTCGAAATAAGATTCTATTACTTTTTCCATAGCAAATTGATATTCTTCTTTTCCTCGCCCTATTTCAAAGTTTTGAACAAAAAACTCTGTCTCTCTTAAGAGAATACTTAAATTCATTGTATTTTTTACCTTCGCAATTGTATCAAATAACTCCAATCGCATATCATCCACTCTCATAGTACATCTCCTTTAAATGTCCTTATTATAACAAAAACAAAGAAAAAAAGAAAGTATTATAAATACTCTTCTTTGTTTTCTAGTTTTACACTTACAAGCTTGGAAACACCAGACTCTTGCATGGTAATACCATATAAAGTATCGGCATACTCCATTGTTTTCTTTTTATGGGTAATAATTAAAAACTGTGTTTTGTTCTTATAATGATCCAAATATTTACCAAACTGATCAACATTTGCTTCATCAAGTGCCGCTTCCACCTCATCAAAAATACAAAATGGAACTTTTCTGACATTTAAAATAGCAAAGAGAAGACTAATGGCAGTCAAGGTTTTCTCTCCACCCGATAGTAAATGAATCGTTGTTAGTCTTTTTCCTGGTGGACTTGCAATAATATCAATTCCTGTTGTTAATAAATCATCTGGACTTGTTAGTTCAAGGGTTGCATGACCCCCATGGAAGAGTTCTTGAAAAACTTGTTCAAATTCTATTTTAATTGCATCATAAGTCTTTTTAAATTCTTCTTTCATCACTTCATCCATCTCATCCATAATCGTAAGGAGTGTTCCTTCTGCTGTTAGTAAATCTTCTTTTTGATGAAGTAAAAATTCATACCTTGTACTTACTCTATCATACTCTTCAATAGCAGCAAGGTTTACCATACCAAGATCTTTGATTACAGTTTTATATTTTTCTACTTTTTTTCTTGCTTCCTTATCTTCGATCTCAAGGATATAATCACGTCTTGCCTTCTCATATGTCATACTATATTCTGTTGTTAAGGTATCTAACATACTATCTAGTTTTACATCGATTCTAGAATGTTTAATTTCAAGTTCTTTTATTTGTTCTTCTTTTTTCCGAAGGATACTATTTTGATATTTCTCATTTTCTTCTAACGTATCAATTTTTTGTCTTTCTTCTTCTACTTCTTTTTGAAGACTCTTTTTCTTTTGCTCTAGTTTTTCTTTATACGATGCTTTCGCATAAAACGAATCAATTAAATTCTTTTCTTTCTCATCTAATACATCACTATTATCTTCTAATGTAGATAAATGGTCTTCTACTTGTTTGATTTCTTTTTCTAATTGTTTGATTTCTCCTTGTGTTTTTTCTTCCTCTTCTTTTAAATATTCAATGGATTTTGTAAGATGGAAAACATCTTCTTCTAAGGTACTTATTTTGGTTGTGATTAACTTAAGATCTTCTAAATACTTTTTACTCGAATTTTGAAGGGAGGAAATTGTATTTTTATAAGATGTTATTTCTTGTTGTATCATAACCCCACTTCGTCCTTTGTAACTTGCACCACCGGTCATAGAACCACCAACATTAATGACATCACCACCCAAGGTAATGACTTTGTATTTCCTATTTACTTGCTTACTGATTAGAAGGGCACTATCAACATCTTCTGCTAGAAGAGTAAGACCAAATTGGTTATCAATAATATTTTGATATTTTTCTTCTGTTTTGATATGACTTGCTAAAACACCATGAAATCCTTCAATGTGTTCTAATTCTTTTAACGTACTCTGAGCTATTTTTCTAGGTTCAATTACAGTGAGCGGAAAAAAGGTAGCTCTTCCTAAATTTTTGTTTTTCAAATAAGAAATGGCTTCTTTGGCACTTTTTTCATCTTTTACAATAATAAAGTTTTTACTTGAAGCAATCGCAACTTCCAAAGCCTTTCCATAAATCTCTTTGGTTTTTACAACATTTCCAATAATATCATAAATACCAGTTAATTTTTCACATGTTAAAACCTTCTTTACACTAGGAGGTAGACCACTTCCTTTTTCTTGTTCTAATTGAAGAAGTTCAATTTTATGTTTATAAGATAATAAATCTCTTTCCATCTTACTATATTCTTGTTCAAACGTATATTTTTCTTGTTTTTCTTTCTCTATTTCTTTCTTTTTCCGCGTCCAAAGTGCAGTATCATCTTTTCCTTTTACTTGAAGATTTAAAAGACTATTTTTTATGTTACTAAGATTTTTTCTTAATTCTCCTTGTTTGGTATGAAGGCTTCTTGCCTCTTCTTCCCTCTTATCTTTCGTTTTCTCTTTTCGCATCATTCGTAATACTTGTAACTCTCCATCTAGTCGTGTTACTTCTTCTGTAGCACGAAGAAGTTCATTTTGGGTAAAATCCAAATCTTTCTCTAGTTCTAATAAACTTCCTTTTTCTTTTAGGATCTCACTACTAGAAATAGAATTTTTCGAAGATAAAAGTGTGGCTTCTTTTTTTATTTCTTCTTTTTCGGTATCTAATAACTTTAATTCACTATTTAAATTATATATATCATAAGCAAGAAGGGAAACTTCTAACACCTCAAGAGCCTTTTTGTTTTCCAAATAAATTTTTGCTTTTTCACTTTGTTCTTTTAAAGGTGTTACTTGCTTTTCTAATTCTAAAATAATGTCTTCCAAACGTTCTAAGGAAGCATGGGTTCGATCTAACTTTCTTAAAGCTTCTTCTTTCCTTTTTTTGTACTTTAAAATGCCTGCTGCTTCTTCAAAAACAACTCTTCTATCTTCTTTCCCATCACTTAAAATACGATCAACTTCCCCTTGTCCAATGATATTAAAAGATTCTTTTCCAATTCCACTATCCAAAAATAAATCCGTAATATCTTTTAATCGGCATTTTTCATTGTTTAAAAAATATTCATTTTCCCCACTTCGATATACACGACGTTTTACAGATACTTCGGTATAGTTAATGTTTAAATAATGATCATGATTATCAAAAATTAATTCAACACTCGCAGCATTTTTACTTTTTCTTGAAGCACTTCCTGCAAAAATAACATCACTCATAGAACCTTCTCCACGAAGACTTTTAACGGATTGCTCTCCTAAAACCCAACGAACGGCATCCACAATATTACTCTTTCCACTTCCATTGGGACCTACAATACAAGTTGTCTCATCGTTTAATACAATGTTCATTTTCTCAGCAAATGATTTAAAACCACTTGTTACAATTTCTTTTAAATACATATCTTACTCACTCACTTTACTATAAACATTTTATCAAAAATTACAAAATTAGACAAGGCAAAGAAATTTAAGTTGTTTTGGCCTTCCTTTTGATATAAAAAAATGAATCTGTAAATAAAACAACTTCATTTTTTATCGGAATTAAAATCAGAATATTAACGCTATTTTTAAAGTGATTATAAAACCTACTAAAATAATGGTAGTGATCACTACACCTAAAATTAAACCAGCGATTGCCATTGGTAATCCTCGTTCTTTTGTTTTTCTAATTTGAATGATACTGATTATTGAAAAAATGATTGCTAAAAGACTAAGAATTAGTAACATAATTACCTCCTTTATGTTAAAAAGAATATCATATTATTTCAAAATGTCAAGAAAAATTAAAAGGCCATAGAAAATTCTTCTTTTCTATGGCTTCTTCCGGAGTTTGGCAGTTGACACAAACTAAAATATAGCGTAAGCCCTTTTATAATAAGGAGTTCATATGTCAAATTTTCATCATTTTATTGTTGTATATCCGTTGTATATAATTTTTTTGATGTTACCCCTTTTTATAAATTCTATATTATGATACACTTATTACATGAAGTAAAATAATTGTAGAAATCCTTATAAAAGCTTACGATTATTGGTATTTACATATCTAAAAAATTTTAAACTTTTGAAAATAAGGTTGGATATACAACAAACAAAAAATGAGCTAGCCCTTGTTCTATATAGGTTTGCTCATTTTTACTGCCAAAGTCAAGATAAACATTTTATCAAAAATAACAAATTTAGACAAGGCAAAGAAATTTGAGTTGTTTTGCCCTTTCTTTTATATAAAAAAATGAATCTGTGAATAAAACAAATTCATTTTTTTATCAAAACTAAAATCAGAATATTAACTTTATTTTAAAGGGAAAAGATTATAAGGTATATTAAAAGAATGGTAGTGATCAATACTCCTAAAATTAAACCAGCGATTGCTATTGGTAATCCTCGTTCTTTTGTTTTTCTAATTTGAATGATACTGATTATTGAAAAAATGATTGTTAAAAGACTAAGAATTCCTAAAAAATTCAGTTTTAATGAAACAATTCCTAAAATTAAACTAACTATGGACATTTTGTTAATGGGTTTCTTTTCGGTAACGTTACTTTCATTGGTTTTTAAAGTCTTTTGCATAATTACCTCCTTTTCTTTAAAAGAATATCATATTATTTCAAAATGTCAAGAAAAATTAAAAAGTCATAGAAAATATTTCTTCTTTTCTATGACTTCTTCCTGCTATTTTATCTTTTTTTCGAAAAAGATATACCGGTGGCTTTTTCTATAATCTCAGGTGAAACATGAAGGCTTTTTAATATTTCAGCCGTTTTTTGATTCGCATTTTCTTCGCCTCGTTCATATCCTCTATCATATCCCGCTGAGTTTGCACGATATTCTATCGTTCTTGTATTTTCATAAATATCACCCAACATTACTTCTACATTATCATGGTATAAATCTTCCATTATTTCACTTCCTTTCGCTACTTTTAAAGCATCTTTTCTTTTATCTGTATAAGCTACAAATAAAAACTTTTCATATTCTGTCAGTTCTTTGTCTTTATTATAATACTTTAACCAAACATTCGGAAGATAGATATCTACGATTTGTACTTTTTTCGTATATAAATTCTTCTCATCGTTTTGGATATAGTAAACATCTTCTATTTTTTCTTCTTTCCCGCGAACTCCAAAATTATTGAAGTTAATAAGAACTGCTCGCTCTACTTCCCTCTTTATTTTCTCTTTTTCATCTGCTTTTATCTTCCTACTTTGATATTCCATATCAAAATGCATCATATTGATATTTACATAGGATAAATTTCGCATCCGATCGTCTTTTTTTGTAGAATCATTAAACTCAATTTGATAAAGGACCTTTTTATAAATCACAGCAATATCACAACAATAAGCTTTTTCTTCTATTTTTGTTTTTCCAATGATGTTTTTATAAAACCTTATTTTATCAATGTTTTCTATAATATGATACCCTGCATAAGGAAATAACAAATAAGCAATATACTTCTTTCCCTTTTCCGTTAAAAAGATTGCTTTGCTTACAGTATCAGCAAAAGCTGGTACTTTTTCTGTTTTCCCATATTCTTTTCTTCCATATAGAAGTGCATATTTTTTTGTTTTCATTGTCTCTGTTGGCATTTTCTTCCTCCTTTCGATTTATTATTTTTGAGAACCTCTATTACTTATATAAACCAAAAAGGAAGAATCTTTCGCAAAAAAACAAAAAAAAGAAAGTTTTTACTTTTTCGTAAATCCTTTCTACTGCATAATTTGAAAATGATTTCCAGAATCCAAATAAAGGTATCCTTTCTTTCCTCCTAATTGTGGTAATACTTCATTATAATAATTAATCATTTTAAACTTTGTTAAGGTTAAATAAACACTATTGCCATCATCCATATAAAGAAGAAAACGATCCTTATCAAATTCATTTGGAACATAACTAATTTCACTAATACTCGTTCGAACATCAGCATTAATTTTTAACATTGCTTTTATAAACTTATCATATTTAGTATTGGGTACATAATTGATTAATTTTGGAACACTATAAGAAATATCATGATTGGTCGCAAGCTCGTCTTTGTTGTCCAAAACAAGCTTTCCGCTATCCTCTTTTTTTACTAAAACTTTGTATTCTGATACATTTATTGTTATTACATGGTAAAAACTTTTTTTGACCGTAACCTTCTTAATAAAAGGACTCTTCTCTAAAGTTTTTTTGATCTTACTTGAGGACGTTTTATAAAAACTAGGATAATATTCAAGTCCTGTTAACTCTAGTATTTCATCATCGGTAATATTCACATTTCCTTTGATAATGATATTTTGAACTTTCGTATCCAAAAATACATCCACTAGAAAAACAACTCCAGCAATCACTAGAATAAAAAGAAAAAATGGTAAAATTTTTATTTTTTTCTTTTTGACGACTTTTGACATGTTTCCTTCTCCCAATTTACAAATTCTTGTTCTATTTTTAATTTTATTCCATAGTGCTCATAAACTTTATCTTGTACATATAAAATTAAATCGTGAATATCTTTCGCACTTGCTCGATTTTTGTTTACAATAAAATTTGCATGTTTTAAGCTAACCTCTGCCCCACCTTTCCTTTTTCCTTTTAAACCAATATCTTCAATTAACTTTCCAGCATACATCCCATCTGGATTTCTAAAAACACTTCCAGCTGACGGATATTCCAAGGGCTGGCTTTCCATTCTTCTAGCCCTTCTTTCTTTTACAATGGCATCTAGCTCTTTCTTATCACCTTTCGCAAGTTTTAAGACAGCTTCTAAACATATATAATTCTCATGACTTTGTAAGAAAGAGGTACGATAGTGAAAATCCATTTCTTTGTTGGTTAGTGTAATAATACGAAGATCATCGGTTACAACCGTTACGGACTGTACAATATAGCCCATATCACTATTATAAGCACCAGCATTCATATAGATCGCACCACCAATGGTTCCTGGGATTCCACTTGCAAACTCCAAACCACACAAACCTCTTTTTACGGCTTCTTTTGCTACTTTCATTAAAGACACACCGGCACCACAAATAACTTTATTTCGAACAAACGTCATGGTATCAAAACAATCAAGTTTAATTAAAACACCATCATACGTTTGATCACTAAAAAGTAAGTTACTACCATTGCCTAATATTTTATACTTTAAATCATATTTTCTTATTAACTTTAACAAAGAAACAAGCTTTCCTTTGTTTTTTGGATAGATGATAACGGGTGCGATTCCTCCTACCTTATACGTCGTATATTTTGATAAAGAGACATCTTGAACGATTTTCCCGATTTCTTTTTTTTCCACTTCTTTTATAAATTCTTGCATCTAATCATTCCTTACTAATTTTTTGCATTCCAAATATATTTTTGTCGCACTATCTTGAACAGAGCGTTGTTTTAAAGCTTTTTTCATACTTTTTTGTTTTTCTTCATCCAATAAGATCAAATCAATCTTTTTAAGTAGTATATCTTCCTTAAAATCTTTCTCTTCGATTATTAGGGCTGCCCCATCTTTTTCTAAAGCCATGGCATTTTTCATTTGATGATTATGGGTAACATAAGGACTTGGTACCATAATCGAAGGAAGACAAATGGATGTAATCTCAGCAATCGTGGATGCTCCACTTCTTGTTACAATTAAATCTGCATCCTTCATAAGACGGATTAAGTCTTGATAAAATGGAACAATCTTTACATTTTTTGGTATTTCTACTTTTTGATATGATTCGTAATAGTCCTTTCCAGTAATAAATAAAACTTGATAGTCCTTATCTTTAAAGGAAGGTATCATTTCTTTTAATTTTTGATTCATCGTCATGGAACCAAGACTTCCCATAACAATAATAACAAGTTTTTTCTCATCTTGAAAGCCTAAAGTACTTTTTTTTATCTTTTTTATTGTGGCAATCTCTTCACTTCTAGGGTTTCCTGTATAAATTGTTTTCTTTTGGGGAAACTTTTTCTTGCTTTCTTCAAACGATACAAAAATAAGATCGACAAAATGACTTAAAAATTGATTGGATAAGCCAGGGATCGAGTTTTGTTCATGAATTGCCGTTTTGATTCCTAACTTGCTAGCAGCATACAAAACAGGAGCCGTGATATAACCACCGACACCAATTACCAAATCAGGTTTAAATTTTTGAAGGTGTTCTTTGGCTATTTTAATGGCTCTCTTATAGATCTTTAATACTTCTATATTATTGAATACATGACTTCGGTCAAAACCTTTCATTTCAATTCCAAGATAAGGTATCTTTTCCTTTGGTATCATATCCTTTTCCATTCTATCAGTCGTACCAATATATAAGATTTCCAAATTTTTCTCTTTTTCTTGGAACTTATGAATAATCGCCAAAGCAGGAAAAATATGTCCTCCTGTCCCACCAGCAGTAACCACAATTTTCATAAGAATCGATCCTTTCTACTTATTATATTCTTCTATGATCTTTTGAAATTCCTCCTTGATAAGAAGAAGCCTTTCTTTTGTTTTTGCTTCAAAACGGGCAGTAATATTGGGTCCTGTATTACTATAACGTACACTTGCCCATCCATCCTCAAAGGTTACGCGAACACCATCAATGGTATTGATATCATAGTCTTTTTCTTTGCAGTATTCAAGTACTTTCTCTACAACAAAAGCTTTCTTTTCATCGGTGGATGGATATTTTATTTCTGGTGTTGCAACATATCTTGTAATTCCATCTAGCAGTTCATCTACACTCTTATTGGTATGGGATAAAAGTTCTAAAAGGCGAAGTCCTGCATAAAGACCACTATCAAAACCTAAGAAGCGATCACGAAAATAAATATGACCGGATAACTCTCCTCCAAAAGCAAGATCCAACTCTTGTACTTTGGCTTTGGTATAAGAATTACCTGTTCGATAACAATAAGGTGTTCCTCCTAGTTTTTTTATCTCATCTTCTAGTGACTTACTACATTTTACATCATAAAGAAATGTTTTATTCCTAACTTTCGAAATCAAATCTCGAATCATAATAATCATATAATAATCCATGGGAATAAATGTTCCACTGTTTGATATTACCCCTACCCGGTCACCATCACCATCAAAGGAAAGTCCAACATCTGCTTTTTCTTTTACGACTTCTTTTTTTAACTCTGTTAAGTTTTCTTCGATGCTAGGATCGGGATGATGGTTTGGAAAATTACCATCGCTTTCTTTGTTGATTATTTTATATTTTATAGGGAATTTGGAATAAAGTTCTTCAAGAAGAATTGCTGTTGTACCATTGGCAGGATCAAGAACAACAGAAATCTCACGATCTCCAAAGGAAAGACCATCTGAAATTGCTTTAAAATAAGCATCTTTTACGTCCCTTTTTTGAATACTACCAGATCCACTTTTAAAGTTTCCTTCCATGATATACTGGTAAAAATCTTCTATCTCTTTTCCTTTCGCATTTTGATAAGTAGAAAAAGCAAATTTAAAACCATTCTCATCTTTTGGATTATGACTTGCTGTTATCATCATTCCACAATCAATTTTGAAATAAAGGCAAGCAAAATAATACATTGGTGTCGTAGTTAACCCAAGATCAATGATATCAACTCCGGTATCGGTTATTCCCTTGATTAAAGTCTTATGAATTCTAGGACTCGAAATACGGTTATCATGCCCTACAACACAACAAGTTTTACCAAGCTCTTGTATTTTACTACCAAAACCAAGACCAATGGTATAGACTACATCGTCCAAAAGGTCAACATCTGCAATCCCTCTAATGTCATATCCTCGAAAAATATTTTTATTTATCTTATTTGTTATCTTCATTTTTATCACTCTCTTTTGAGCTTATTATACCATGATTTTCTTTTTTCTTAATAGTTACCTTACACAATTTTACAGAAGAAAAAACATTTGACACTATTTGTCATGCAAAAAAGAAAAGCTATTTTGCTTTTCCTTCTAACGTTTGTTTTTTCTCTTGTTCCATTACATACTTGTTAAGTGCTTCTACCATATTGGAGTAACCTAACGCATTCATATTATCGGCAATAAAATTATCGTGTAAATATCCTCTTTTCTCTTCTATTGTTTTCTCTTTGTTTCGCTCTGCAAAATGATTCTCTCCAAAATCCCATACGGTATAAGATGCTTTAAATTCATCAAAATTCTTATTCTTACTTGCTTCTACAAAACTTTTCGCAGCATCATAGAAAGATCCACCATGTTGTAAAATCCAATTTTCAATACCAGAGCCTCCCATTCCTCCTTGTGTTTCATCACTTCGTTTTGGTTTATAAATATGATTTTCTTTAAAGAATTGTTTGGCAAGTAATATATTTCCTACTACATACTGATACTTTTCTTCATCCTGACTTTTTATCGTATCAAGCCGATCTTTCAAACAAGCATCGGTAGAATAAGCTATTTTATTTGTTTTAACTGCAAAGGAAATATCTACATCAAGCGAAGTTCCATCTTCTGTTTCTACTCCTTTATAACGAAAATCACCACCATTTGTCTCAACCATTTGTTCTGTTTTATATTTGGTAAGTTCTTCTCTTAATGTACCTTTAAATATCTTATATTTTTCTTCGTCTTGCATTAGCTCTCTATCAACGCGCAGTAGGAAATCAAAATCCCCTTCCCCTAATGAATTGGTAGATCTTCCCGTTGATCCTGTATCGATTAATTCAACAGAAGAAGGTGTTAAGTCTCCATCGATTTCTCTTTTTAAGGTCAGAGAAGATCCTGTTTTCTCATTATAAACCGATAAAGCATTTTCTATCATTGCATCTATTTTTTCTCTTTTTTCTTTCGTTTTTTCTTCGTTTTCTTTTAAATGTCCAACAATTTCTTCTATTTCCTCATTTACAAGATGACTTGAAAAATGATATTCTTTGGTACCATAATAAGAAAGTCCATCCATTTTCTCTCTTAAATCTTGATACTCTTCTTCGGTATAAATAAGATTTCCACTAAAATCAACCACTGGAATATAAAGACCATTTCGAGCAAGTTCAAACTTTATGGTATTTAAATCATCATAACGTCCAGCCTCACTTTCAAGGTAACAAACATTCCCCGATACGTCATATGGTTGGTCTTTGTTAATGGTTAGATTTTTCTTATATAAAATATAGTCTACATCGGTAAAAGAAAATCCTGTTCGGATACCATAATGATTATCATAACCAGTTTGAAACATTTCAAGTTTCTTGGGATCGTATTTTGTAACCACCTCTTCTTGATCTTTTTCTCTTGTTATAACAAGATTGGGATTATCCTTTCGTAATACAACATAAACATTTCCAAAACCAAAACCAGTTGGTGTTCCCTTTATCGCATCATATATATTTTTATTCTCTTTTATCCTCGTAAAGTCAACATCCAAAGGTGTTGTATCCGATTCACTGCGATTGGTAAAAGTTGCCAAATACTCTTTGCTATAATTTCCTGTATTAAGAGAACTTCCTAATACTTTAAAGTCCCCAATTGACCGTAGAAAGTCTCCTTCTTCCAATTGAAATTTTTTTGTTTTTAATTCTTCTGCTCTTTCTTTATTTCTTCGGTTCGCATCCTTTATCGTATTTTTGATATCTTCTTTCATACTAGCATAAGAAGGGTATCCTGCAAAATAAGCAAAACTTCGAACAATTCGGTCTTTTAAATCATAACGACTGGTCACTTCCATTTTTTGTTTATAATAAGATAATTTTTCTTCCAAGCTTTCTTCCTTTCTTGCATCTTTTTTCCCTTTTTCCGTATTTTGATAAAGTGTTTCTAGATGTGATAAGAACAAAGTAAGTGTAGATTTTTCTTCCTTACTAAGCGTTGATACTTGTTGTTCTCCCCTTTCTATTTTCTCAAGTAAGGTATTTCCTTCTTCTAGATTGGAAAGATAAGAAAGCAAATCTCTACTTCCTGATTTTACAGCATTTCTTATCATATCATTATAAAGAATCATAAACCGGTAATCCGTAGGACTTCCATTTTTTAAACCAACATGTGGAAGATAAGAATTTTGTAACATTGGTGCCATTCTACTGTGATCCGTAAAATTAAACTCTTCTAAGTTTGGGTATAGTATTTGAAAACAACGAAACATTTTCCCAACCATGGGCAAATTATTTTTTATAAATACTTCTTCCATTTGTTCTAGACTATCCATAGGAGCATCTGATTTTAGTAGTTGTTTGGCGAAAGAGTTACAGAAGGTATTCATCTCACTCGCATTGGATAGGGTAATTTGTTTTAAAATAGTAACCAAATCGTCCATCTTATCAACATCAACTTCATAGTTTTCCTCTTTAAGATAATCATTAAAAACATCTTCCAACTCCATATTTAAAACTCTATCATAGATCGATACTGCTTTTAGATATTTTGTATTCCTAAGAACAAAATTGGTATCACTTTGAAATAATTTCGTAAGACCCAAAAATTGAGATGGAAAACCATAAAGGATATTGGTGTGATCAAATTGTTCTAATAAATCCATATTCTTCTCAAAGTCTTCTAAGGTAAGTTCTTTTTTATAAAATTTTTCTTTTATAGCATCTTTTAGATGCTCCTTTACAAAAAGATTGGGATAACGATTTTTAAAGTGGGTTGGCATACTACTATCATACTTCATTCCCTTATCGATTGCATTTTTTATTTTCTCATCTATTTGTGTTAGTAGTTCTTCTTTGGTTAAATTTTCTCCTTCTATTCTTTCTATTTTAGCTCCTGTTATATAGCTTTCATAAAGAAGTAAAAAATCAAAACCTTCTTTTTGTCCAAAAACATCATAAATAGAGTTTAACAACCCATTTGGTAGTTCATCAAAAACAACACGAAGATCTTTTTCTCTTAATAAGTCGATATACTCAGGATGCGTTTTCAAAAAGTTCGAATGAATCCCTGTTTTATAAAAAGCAACTTGTAAATCATAAGGAGCATCTGGATCAAGAAAAATATCACTATGACGCTTTCTAAAATCCCCTTCAATAAAAGAATAATCATATATCTTTTTCTTCTCTCTTAAAAATTTTACAAACTGATTTTCAAATGCATCATAGGAAAGTCCTCTTTGCGAAAACCAAAAAAGATCATAAATAGAAAAGGAAGTTTTTTCTGAGGTAAAAAATTTTGTATTTGCTTCTAGCTTTTGAAGATTGTAAATACCCAATCTTTGAAGTATTTCATTTTGATATGGATCACACAAAATCGTATTTTTATCATATTGTAGTAATTCTTCCATTGAGGAAAAAGAATCAACAATTTTAAAATTCATAGATGAAAAATAATCGGGTAAAGCATGTGGATCTATTTTCTGTTTTAAAATATATTGCTTTATCATTTGATAAAATATATCTTCATAAGAAAGAGTTTCTATTTCTTCTTTCGAAATCGCATGAGTCAAAGAATTCAATTCTTCCATCGGAATATTTTGAAAAACATCTTCGTATTTAACGAGTAAAGTATGAAAATTTTCGGTTCCAAAAAGAGAACTAATTTTTTTTATCTCTTCTGCTTCTAAAAAGGTAAGAAAAAATTCGAAAGGTGCATCTTTAAAAATAGAAAGATGATCCAATACGTCCTTTAAACTTAATTCTTTTGCATAGTATTTTTCTCTTAACCAATCTGGCATTTCTTTCTCTTGTAAAAAGATATCTTCATTTTTCCTTTGAAACCGTTTGGTATAGTCCTTTAAATTTATTTTCTCCACACTATTTTCTAAAATATTTTTTCTTACTCTCTCATCACAAAGTGGCAAAATATCTTCGATCCTACTTTGTTTTAAAAGCTCTAAAAAGGAATCATTTTCTCTTTTTGTAATATCACTTTCATAATCACGATAACTATAGCCTAATTTATGAATTAAAGAAGATACTTCTTGGTAGGCATCCTTAGAATATTGGTATAATTCTTTCATTCTAATAAAACCAAAAGCATTGATCATACCATCTATTTCCACATTAGAATAAGACGTAGTATAACCTTTCTCCGTCATTTCTTTTAACTGTTCATTCGAAAGTAAGGCAATATCTTCGATGGTAATGGTACGATTTAATATTTTTTTCTTTGTTTCGTTATCAAAAGAAGAGGATAAAAAAATATTACTTTTTTCGACCAATTCTCTATCAAAAAATTCTTCTTCTCTTAATTTGTATGGTATTTGTTTGGGATCGGAAATATTACAACTTTTAAAATTTGCCCTTGAAATATCATACGTTTCAATTATATTAAAATCAATATTCGCAAAAGTTCCTTCAAAATTAGGAAATCGCGTACCATCTTGATCTTCCATAAGCACAAAGCCTTCCCATGCTTCAAATGGAATGTCCCTTAAATCATACGATAAAAGAGCTTCTTGCATATTAAAATATTGTTTTATGGCTTCCTTTTCAAAAGAAGCCACATCAAAATTAGAGTTATTTTCTTCTTCCCCTAATTTTTCACCTGTCTCCTCTAAATAATGAAGAAGTTCTTCTTTTCTTCTTAAAAATTCTTCTACCGTTAACTTCTCTCTCATACGATCCTCCTATATACTTAGTGTATCATTTTTTTTTCATATTTTATAGAAGGATGACATTTTTTGACACTATTTGTCAATGTTTCTTGCTTCGCTTAATAAATTATCGAGTGTATCCATAACAAAACCTCGCTGCTTTAAATAATCAATTACAATGGGTAATTCTCCTATATTTTCTTTTGTTATTAAAATACTTAAAATAGAACCATTCCTTACCTTTCCTTTTACGGTATGATAAGGATTCTTCTCTATTTTTAAGGTTGGAATAATGGTATGAAGATGTTCTTTTTGGCAAAGAGATAAAACCTCTTCTCTATCGTATTCTGCATAACAATACTTTCCTTTTTGATTGGTGAATGACCTTAAGTTATCAAGAGATGCTTCAAATAAAACAGGATCGTATTTTGCATCATAACTTAACAGTTCTACTTCATGAAAACGACTGGTTAGCGTTATTACTTCCTCTTTTTTGGTTTCTAAAAAAATACCATCAACAAAAAAGGTCCCAAGCACATTTTTCTCATCTAATATTTCTTTTACCTCTTTGATACTATCTTCTTTTTTGACTGGAAAAACAAGGGCAATATTAGAGGTTACTCCATTTCCTGTTGTAATATATTTATCGTAATAATCTTCTTTGGATATGACAGGTTTTACCTCTTCCCATACCACAAGACTATCATTATAAGCACCATACTTTTTCATTTTGGTAAAACTTTTTTTGCTATCAATGGTAAGTCCTGCATAACCAGGTGTTACAAAAGAGCCATTAATAACAGCATCCACAGCAAGTTTTTCTTCCTTTTTTTTCTCTTCCTCTATTCTTTTCATAATGGGATCTTTTTGTTCGACGATTTCTATTGCTTTTTCTGTATAATAAAAACTAAACAATAAAAAGAGACTTGTAAAAAGACATTTCATTCCATTTTTTAACAAGAATACCACCTCATTAAAAGATATGTAAAAAAAAAGAAAAAAGACATATCTTTCTTCTTAAACTTCTTGAATAACGGTAATAATCATTGGTTTTGAATTCATTTCATTGTAAAAGTATTTACCTAAACTTTCTCTTACTTCATTTTTTATGCAAGCATAATCTACTCTTTTGAAACCAATTTCAATGTTCTTCTCTAATATTTGCTTGGACAATTCTTTTATCTCTTGTACTAAATCTTGATTTTCTTTCACATAAATAAATCCACGTGTTACAATAGAAGGTCCCGCAATTACTTTTTTGGTTTCTTTATCAAGCGTACAGCTTACAATTACAATACCATTTTCTCCTAGCATCTCTCGGTCTTTTAATACAAGGTTACCAATATCATTGGAAGAGGTTCCATCAATCAAGATTTCATCCACTTCTACTCTACTCTTGGAATCTTTTAAATTACCATTTACAAAGGTTACAACATCTCCATTTTGTTTTAATAGAATTCTATCATCTGAAATTCCCATACTGCTTGCGATTTCCGCTAATGCATATTGATTACGATATTCTCCTTTGACAGGGAAAACGTACTTTGGATTCATAATATTAAGCATTAATTTTAAATCTTCACAAGAAGCATGATGCAATAAATGCTTTTTACTAGATAAGCTAATCGCATTAACTCCTAACATAGCAATCTCATCCATAACAAGGGCAAGACGTCTTTCAATTCCTTCATAACTTGGTTCGGTAATAAAGATGGTATCGGTTTTCTTTAATTTGATGTATTTATCAAAACCTTTGATAATGCGCTCTAAATTAGCGAATGGTTTTTCTTTCTCATCAGAAATAAAGATAACCGCATCTCGATCTTCCAAATTGGATAAATCACCAATCATCTTCTTATCGACATTTAAGTAATGATTGTTAATTCCATAATAGATCATATTTTGTAAGGATTTTCCCATAATAACCACTTTGCGATGCGTTTTTGCGACTTCATCAAAAATCTCTTGAATTCGATAAAAATGGGCTGGAAAAATCGTTGCAATAATCCGGTTTTCATTTTTGGCTAAAACACTGCGGATAAAATCTTGCACCCGATGATTGGGACTAGTATAGCCTGGACGATTGGCATACATGGACTCACAAAGTAAGCATAGGACCCCTTGTTTTCCAACATAGGCAAGTTTCCCAAGATCGGTTCCAAAAATTCCGGTTTCTTGGTGATCAAAAGTAAAGTCACCCGTATAGACGATCGCCCCATCCTCGGTATATAAGACATAACATAAGGCATCTGGTATGGAATGGGTAACCCGTATTGGGAAAATACTCTCTTTTCCAAAGTCTACTTTTTTATGGGCTTTTACTTCATGAAACACGGCATGATGGATTCCTGCTTCTTCTAAATCTTGTCTTACAATTTCAAGGGTTAGTTTAGCCCCATAAATAGGAACCTTTGGAATACTTGTTAAAATATCAGGAAGCGCGCCCATATTGGCTTCATGACCATGACTTAAAAAAATACCTTTGATTCTTTTTTGGTTTTTTATTAAATAATCAAAATTGGGAATAATATAATCAATTCCTAAATTTTTCTCGTTATCATATTTTAGTCCGGCATCAAAAACATATATATTTTTATCGACTTCTACAACATACATATTTTTTCCATTTTCATTTAATCCACCAAGACTAAAAATCTTAATTTTACTCATTTTTACTCCTTTCTTTTCTAGTACAAGACCTGCTTCATTATACCATAAATTTAATTTTTCTTCAAGGCTAACTTCTCAAGTGCTTTTTGTGCCGCTTGTTGTTCGGCTTCTTTTTTACTACTTCCCGTTCCTTTGCCATAGATAATATTACCTATTTTAGCAACAATCGTAAAAGTTTTATTGTGCGATGGACCCCTCTCATCTACTACTTCATAAAAGACGGACTTTTTGCTTGTTTGAACGGCTTCTTGTAAGGCAGACTTATAGTCTTGAAAGAAAACGGTAGTAGGATCTAAGATATAAGGAACAACAATCGATAAAATAACTCTTTTTGCTGTTTGATAACCAAGGTCAAGGTAAATGGCTCCCATTAAGGATTCAAAAATATCAGCAACAATAGCCTTTTTGTAATGATGATCCACCTCTTCTTCTCCATGCCCTACTTTAATATACTCATTAAGACCCAAATCCATGGAATATTCATAAAGAGCATTCTCACATACATAACTTGCTCTTTTCTTGGTCATATGTCCTTCCGTTTCACTATCATTTCGATATAAATAATCTGCAACCACAAGGTCAACAACGGCATCGCCTAGAAACTCTAATCGCTCATAGTCTTTTTTTGCCCGATGTTCATTGGCATAAGAAGAATGAGAAAAAGCAGTTTGATAAAGCGATAAATTTTTTGGTTTTATTTTTAATGTTTGAAATAATTTTTCCATAGTCTCCTCCTTTTTTTATTATACTATTGTTCTGTTTCATTGGAAAGCCTTTCTAACAAACAAATGCTTTCAACATGATAAGTATTTGGAAATTCATCAACTAATTTGATTTCTTTTAAAATATAGGCTTCTTTTAATTCCTTTAAGTCTCTTGCCAGTGTCATAGGATCACATGATATGTATATCATATGTTTAAAATCTCCTTCGATAAGATTCTTTCTTATCGTTTTGTCAAGACCACTTCTAGGTGGATCTACAATTATCAAGGAAGCATCCTTTTTCGAAAATAGTTTCCTTACATCTCCACAAAGAAAGGTAACATTATCTCTTTTTCCTATCAAAGCGCTCTTCTTTGCATTTTCTATCGCAGATGGTACAATTTCAATTCCCGTAACATTACCTTTTACGATAGGTGATAAGAATAAAGAGAAAAAACCAACACCACAATATAAATCAAGAATATTTTCTGGTCTTATTTCTTCTACTAATCTTTTTACTTCTTTTAATATTTCAAGTAGTCCAAAATCATTGGTTTGAAAGAAACTATCCTTTGATAGAAAATATAAATTATCATAACAAGAAAACGTTAACATATTCTCATTTGTTAGTAATTCCTTATTATAGTATAAGACAGATACCATAGGAAAGAAATCTTTTAATTTTTCTTTCTTTGTTTTTCCTTCTACTACAAGCATCACTTTCTTATCTAGGGATCGGATCATTGCCTTTGTTAGTCCTTTTTCTAACTTGATATATTCTTTTAATTTTAAAAATACTTCTGTTATTTCCTCTTTTAATAAATAACATTGATCAATTTCAATCAATTGATGGCTTTCTTCTTCATAAAAACCTATTTTATCTTCTTTTATATGAAAGATCACTTTATTACGATAGTTTTTATTTTGGGTTCCAACAATAGTAAGTTCTTGTTCGATACCAGCATATTTTTTTAAAATGTTTTTTAATTTGTTTTCTTTAAATTGTAATTGTTCTTGATAAGTCATCTGTTGTAACATACAACCACCACACTTATCAAAATGAGGACAAAAAACAGATGGATAACTCTTTTCTGTTTTCGAAATACCAAGATTATAATTTTTCTTCTCTTTTACAATTTGAACATCAATCATATCACCCACACGAACCTTGGGAACAAAGGTTATTTTTCCATTGATTTTACAAATACCACGACCAAAATGATCATAGTCTTCTATTTTACATTGCATACTACCACCTGTTACTATTTAACCACGAAACAAAGAAAAAGAAAAGAAACTTTTTCTTTTCATTACACATCTTGTAAATCTTTAAAAATCTATTAGCCTGTTGGTACTACTGGTTTTAACCCACCTGGTCCTCCACATGTTGCTACATTACATACTGGAGCAGCAGCACCAGGTGAACCACTAAAATATTCGCTTACTTCTATTTCATATTGACTTTTTTCATTTTGATTATTACTATTATCAGAAATAGCTCCTCCTTTTATTTCCATAAAATGTATTTCATTACAATGATCAAACCAAATAGTACTATTATTAGCGTTCATAGTAAAAGTATATCGTTTCCCATTTTCTATCGTTTCTGTCTTAGATAAGTTTATTGTAATATCATAATTTTTTTCTTTTTCATTTTCATCATTTTCACATATTTTATAAGTAAAACCTATTTGATCTGGTGTTAAATCGTTTTTAAGGGTTCCACTATTATCCGTACATTCAATACTAATAGTTCCTTCTCCTCCTTTTTTATACGTATCAGTTGTAATAGAAGAACTTGTAAGCTTACAAACTGGTGCTTCATCATCTACATTTGGATCACTCGTAAAAACAAAGGGACTTCCTTGACTTCCATCTCCACTTTTATAAAGTGTACTTGCCTTTAGATATACAGATGGTCGAACAATCTTATTGTCACTGTCGCCCACATTGCCGGAGGTAAGAAATCCTAAAGTGTCAATAGTCAACACTTCATCGTTAGAACCTGAATACTGGGTGATAAGCCATTCATGATAATAGTTGTTAAAATGTTCATCATTAAATAGCCAGTCTCCTATTTTACATTCATCTGTATAATACCAACTTAATGGTCCTCCAGAACCATCCATTGATATGCAAAAATCCCTTGTTTGACTTGTTCCTCCACTTGTTGCATATCCATAATCAGAAGGATACATTAATCCAACAGGCCCTGTCCAACTGATTCCTCCTGTTGTATTCGCAATCGCATTTATCATTGGTTGAGCAATACTTTCTATGATTGAATCTTTTTTTACTTCTTTGCTTGTTGCATTGACATTTGTTGCATTTACTCCATAAACTGTCTTTCCTCTTTCATTTTGATATAACTCTGAAACACTCGTTTCACTGGTACTTAATCCACTTAAATACCATTTTGTATTTCCTATCATCTTTTGGGATGTACTTGTTAATCCTGTAGTAGCAAAATTACAATCTGTTGTTTCATTATTTAGATACAATGGGCATTTTCCACTTTGGCGATTCCAATAGATACTTCCACTTACTCCTGTTTGTTCTGTTTCATACCCTGGATTTAATACCATCATTAGTCTGGAATCTCCCCACCAATTACTTCCATAAAGACTTTCTGATGACCCTGTTCCATTTGGTTTGTTATCCCATGATATATAAGTTGCATCATTCAAACTATTTAATGGTTCATTTCTTATCAGTTTGATTCTTTTCTCTTTCTTCCCATTTGCATCTTCTACTGTGAAAATTCCAATGATTCTCCATGTTTCATCATTAAAGGTTACATAGTTATTTGGGTCGGCTCCTATATATCTATAATCTGTTAGTTCTTCTGATGTGTAATTAGACTGTTGTTCTCCTGCTGTATGGGTAAACACATACATATTCTTTTGTTGTGTTTCCGTACTTGCTTGATAGTCTTGTAAACTTGCTTCATTCGTATAAAAATCTAATAAAGATGTTACAGCATTTTCTCCTGCTGTTGGCGCTAACTTCTTTACCAAAGCATAATAGGTCGTTGATGCATCTGTTAAAGTTAAGTTTTCTCCTGGTTTTGTTCCTGTGGTCGCTACATTACTCGTATTCCATCCAATTGCTTCATATCCACTTGCTGCTTTTATCGTTGGAGCTTGTACGGTACAACTTATATCTTGGGCTTTTCCATTATTGTTATTATAAATTGCTGCTATGGTACAACTATCACTTTCTTTTCCAATGGATGTTACTCCTGTTGTTTTTTGATAAGATACATTTTTTGTTACTGCTGCTTTTGTTGTCTGGGCATACCATGTAGCATTCCCTGATATTTCTTTTGGACTATTATGAGACCATCCATTAGTATGATTTCCTGCTGCATCACTATATCCTGTAACAGTAGGTGTAATATCGGTTCCAACAATTGTTGGAGATGTTACACTACAAGTTGCTGCTTGCTCTACTCCATTAAAGGTTGCATCTCTTGTACAACTTCTTGTAACGGTTTCTGCTGTTTGAGCTACATTATTCGAATCCGTTTGACTCTTTGCTCCATTTTTATTGAACGTTATTGTATGGGTTATTGCTGGTGCTGTTGTTTGAGCATAGTATGTTTTCCCATTGATATTAGAATCTACAATTAAATTTTCTTTGCTTCCTACTGTTTTTGTATGATCCTCTGCTGTTGTACTATATCCTATGATGGTTGGTGTATTGGCATTAACTGATATTGTTGGGGTCTCGATATTACATGTTGTTCCTTGTGGTGTTGTGTTATAGGCTTTTCCTATAGTACATGTTTTCTCTGTTGCATCAATGGTATTCCCATTTTCATCAAAGTTTACTTTGTAAGTAATTTCATTTTTATAACTAATCGAATAATACGTTGGTGCTTCTTCTTTTGATAATGTAATATTAGCTCCTACTGCTACTCCTGTCGTTTCTTCTTTGTTTTCATTCCATCCTACTTTGGTATATCCTTCTGATACCGTAATATCTGGTGCATCTACCATACAAGAAGTATCTTGTTTTTCATTATTATAAGTCTCACCTATTGTACAGCTATCCTTCTCTTTTCCGATTGCTGTTACTCCTAATCCTTGCATACTATAATTTACATTTCTTGTAATGGCTTCACTTTTGGTTATCGCATAATAAGTTTTATTATGATTTTCTGCACTGACTATCAACTCTTGATTACTTCCTACTTCTGCTATATGACTTGCCTTATCTTGATGATATCCTACAATAACTTTTGTATTGGCTGGAGCAGTTATTGTTGGAGTGATAACAGTACATGTTGTTTCCTGTTCTACTCCATTAAAAGTTGCAGCAAGAGAACAAGCTTTTTCTGTTTCATCAATTACATTGTTATTGGCATCAAACTTTACAGTATAATCTACTTTCTCTTTTGTTGTTTGTGCATAATAGGTCGTTTCATTGTTTGATTCATTTACTGTTAAAGATTCCTTACTTCCTACTATTTTGGTATGATCATCTGTTTTTGTACTATAACCTATAATTGTTGGTGTATTTGAATTAATGGATATCGTTGGTGTTTCAATATTACATGATGTTTGTTGTTTTGTTGTATTATACGCAACGGGTAACACACATGTTTTTTCTGTCGCATCAATAACATTACCATTTTCATTAAAACTTACTTGATAAGTAATGGCATTCTTATAACTAATGGAATAATACGTTGGTGCTTCTTCTTTTGATAAAGTAATCTTTGCTCCTACTGCTATTCCTGCTGTATCATCTTTGTTTTCACTCCATCCTACTTTCGTATATCCTTCTAATACCGTAATATCTGGGGCATCTACGGTACAACTAGTCTCTTGTATTGCCCCATTATAAACAGCTGATATCTCACAACTATCACTTTCTTTTCCTATCGCTGTTACTCCTATTCCTTGTTTGGAATAATTTACTTCTCTATTGACTGCATCTTTTCTTGTTATTGCATAATAAGTCTTTCCATTATTATTCTCATTTACTTCTAATTCACTTTTATGATCGACTTCTTTTTCTGTTGCTTGTTGATTTTGACTAAAGCCAATGATAGTTGGTGTATTTGGATTAACGGATATCGTTGGAGTAATAACCGTACAACTTGTCTTTTGACTTTCTCCATTGTAAGCCTCTTTAATACTACAACTCTTTTCTTCCGCATCTATTTGATTATTATTTCCATCAAATTTTACACTATATTCTTGTCCTTCACTTTTGGTTATTGCATAATAGGTCTTTCCATTGTTTGATGCATCTACTTTTAATTCTTGATTGCTTCCTACTTCTGCTGTTGTTGCAGTTTTCTCTTGATTATAACCTACAACAACAGGTGTTTTATCATTTACTGATATTGTTGGTGTTATAACCGTACAACTAGTTGGTTGTGGAGTATCATTATAAGCTTTTGGTAGACTACAACTTTTCTCTTCTGCATCTATTACATTACCATTTCCATTAAATAATACTTTATATGGTATTTCATTTTTATAACTAATCGCATAATAAGTAACATTATCTTGGAAGGTTATCTTTCCATTTTGTCCTTCTTGTCCATCTTTTAAAGTATTCCAACCAACAGCTGTATATTCATCTGATTTTAAAGTTATTGTTGGTAGTGTCTTCTCACATACTTCACCTTTTGTCTTTAATACACAAGAATCCTTTTCTTTCTCTATTTCTTGTACTCCTAAACCTTGTTTTACATACGTTGCTTCTACTGTCTTTTCTACTTTTACTCTTATTGTTTGTTTATAACTTCCACTTATAACTTCTATTTCTGTACTTCCTATTCCTACTGCTGTTATTAATCCATCAGGAGATACATCTGCCACCTCTTTATCTTTACTTCGGTATGTTACTTCTCCTAATTCTTCTTTGTTGATACTTATTTGTTCTTGTTTCTTACCATTTAAATCTAGTACGATATTATTATTATCTACATTAATATCATTTGGTTTTAATGTATTTTCTACTCTTATCTTCGCTTTGAATACTTGATCGGTTATATCTTCTTGACTATTTATAACCCATATTCTTAA
>CANQYK010000002.1 GCA_947628065.1 uncultured Bacilli bacterium
ATTTGGACAATTATTTTTAATACAACCTTTGGTAAGATGCATTTTTAAAAAGGTTATAAAAAAAGAAAGTAGGTAAGGCCTACTTTTCTTTGTGAAATTATTTTTTTATCTCTTTTAATATTTTTATAATTTCTTCATATATTTTAATTTTATCCTTATCTGTCCCATCGTTTTGATAAGGTGATACAAAATCATTAATTTCTGATAAAACTAGATCAATATTATCCTTGTTAACCTTATCTTTAATAATTTCTAAGCATGTTTTTTTGTATCCTCTTATTGCACAACCAGCTAAAGATTTATAATATGATTTTTCTGGTAATGTAGATTTTTTGTATAGATCTAGTGCCATCTCATCTGTTATGATTCTTGGATTATGAAGTATAATTTTATTGCTACGAAATACTCCATGGGGTGCTGATTCACTTGGACAATCAATAACAGTCGCATCACTTGGTATTTCTACATCATAAAGAGTATCACCTCGAATTAACCATCTTAAAATTTTATCCTCGGTACTAAAATTAAAACCACCCATTTCTTTTGGATTCTTACTATGTGGATTCCAATTCTTGGTAACATTTACTTCATCAATTTTATACGTTACATCCTTTGCAGCAGAAGATGAAGTTTGAAACATAACTTTTAAATATTTTGGCATATAACTTTCTCCTTTCAAAAAATAAAAACCGTTGATAGCAACGGTTACAATCAAAATGGTGGAGAATAGGAGGATCGAACTCCTGACCTTCACGGTGCAAACGTGACGCTCTCCCAGCTGAGCTAATTCCCCATTAACGGTCAACAATTAAATTATAACAGTAGGACAATATAATGTCAATACTTTTTTTCATAAAATTGTTATGCTACACTAAAATTATTAAGAGGTGACGAAGTTGAAAGTATTACTATATGCAGAAGGATTAAAACAAATTGGAGTCAGTGGTTTAGGAAAAGCCATTGAACATCAAAAAAAAGCATTAGAATTAGTAGGAGTTCCTTATACAACAGATCCCAAAGATCATTATGATATTGTTCATATTAATACGTATTTTTTAAAATCTTATTTTCTTGCTCGAAAAGCAAAGAAAAAGAATATAAAAATTGTTTATCATGCCCATTCTACCGAAGAAGATTATGTTGATGGTTTTATTTTTGGTCATGCGACAAGAAAGCTTTTTCGATGGTGGATTACTAAATGTTATCGCTATGGTGATATTATTGTAACACCAACACAATACTCAAAAAAATTACTCGATGGTTATAAAGAATTAAAAGGAAAAAAGATTGTTGCTATTTCGAATGGGTTAGAACTAGATTTTTTTAAGCCCGATAAAAAATATTATCAATCTTTTCGAGAACGTTATCATTATAAAAAAGAGGAAAAAGTAATTGTTGGAATAGGTATTTATAGTAGAAGAAAAGGAATCGTTGATTTTGTAGAACTTGCGAAACGATTAAAAGAGTATCAATTTATTTGGTTTGGATCGAGTCCCTTGTCTCTTGCAACCCATGATGTAAAAGAAGCACTTTCAACCAAACTAGATAATTTAACTTTTGCAGGTCATGTCAAACAAGAACAAATAAGAGAAGCCCTTGGTGGATGTGATTTGTATTTGTTTCCAACGTTTGAAGAGACAGAAGGAATTCCTATTATCGAGGCTTGTTCTATGGAATGCCCTTCAATTATTCGAGATATTCCTATTTTTGAAGAATTTGAAGATAATGTGGTAGTTCATAAAGCCAAAGATGTAGATGATTTTGAGAAGAAAATTAAAGATTTCTTTCAAGGAAAATTAAAAGATGTCACGAAAGAAGCTAGAAAAATAGCAAAATCACGTGACATCAAGACCGTTGGAAAACAGTTAAAAGAAGTGTATCAAGAAGTATTAAAAGAAGATTAACGATATTTATAACTTTTGGTACCAACCGATTTAATATTTAAAACAATACCAACTAAAATCATATAAGACAAAAGACTACTACCACCATAACTAATAAAAGGAAGGGTAATCCCTGTAATTGGTAGAAGACCAATTGTCATTCCAATGTTTTGAACTTGTTGAAACAAAAGCATTGCAACAATACCAGAGAGAACAAATTTATCGGTCTTTGGTATTTTTTTGGTTGCGAGATGGATAAGTTTAAAATCAAAGAAGAAAATAACAAGAAGAAGAAGAAGAGAGCCAATGAGTCCGAAATTACTAGCAAAAACGGCAAAGATAAAATCCGTTCCTGATTCTGGAAAATAAATCGGTGTCTGATTATAACCGTGTCCAAAAACACCAGCAGAACCAATAGCTGCGAGGGCATTTTCTAACTGCATTCCACTTCCTGATTGCCAATTAAAAATACGTTCAAACCGGTAATAAAGATCGGTTCCAAAAATTTTAACAAATAGATTTTCTTGAAAGAAATAACAAAATAGAACGAATCCGGCAACAAGTGCGATCAAAAAGCCAAAGATAAAAAACCAACGAATGCGAATACCAGATACAAACATCATAAAAAAGTAAATAATAAAATAAATAAGAACGGCTCCAGTATCTGGTTCTAAAAAGGTTAAGATACTAGGAATTAATACAATAAGAAAAGTCTTGATCAGGAAGAAAAATTCTTCTTTTACACTAGGACTTTGATAAGTACTTCGAAATTTATTAATGGTAACGCCAAGGGTTAGCATGAGACTTACTTTCATAAATTCACTTGGTTGAAAACTACCAATACCAGGAATTACAAACCAACACTTACTGTTGTTAATAGCCGGTGCGAACAGTAAAAGACAAAGAAGTAAAAGATTGCATATAAAATAGAAAATCCATGCATTTCGGTACAAATAATCATTTTTTAAATGTAGGAGGAGTAATACTAAAAGAATTCCAATCCCATACCAAATTGCCTGTTTTAAAGGAAGATTTCCAACATCTGGAGACAAATAGGTTAGGGCACTTTTAATGGTTACAATACTAACAATTGCAAAAATTAAAATTGGTATCATAATTCCTAAATCAAGTTTTCGTTTTTGATACATAAAGATACACCTCACAGTAATACTATTATACCAAATATTAGCAATTTTTATTATAAAAAACATAAAATAATGTAGGAGGATAATAAGATGGAGAAAAATTTACCACCTATTTTTAAGGTTTCTAGTGATAAAATACCAAACAACAATAAAAAATATTCTTATTCCAAACAAAATGAGAGAAAAAAACAACCAAAACCAATCATAGAAGAGAACGAAAAAAATACAATCGAAGAAAAAATTGATCGTATTTTTCAAACAAGAGGGTATTCTTTTAATATTCCAGTAACCATTACTTTTGCTGGAAAGAAGATTGATACGTATCTTGCAACGAGAACAAATAATAGTATTATTACCTTAGACAATGAAACAATACCGATTTCAACCATTACCGATTTTCAAATAAAAAACCCCATCGACTTTTGATGAGGTTTTCTTTATACTCCACTTACATAGGTATCGGCTAAACATTTTATGGCTGATACACAATCCAAGTTGATCGTAAAGAAGTTTGTTGTGGCAACATAAGGTTCTGCTACTTCTGTTGTATCAGGGTTTGGTGCTAAAATTCTACAAGTACAACAATTTCCTTCTAAATTCTCAACTCTAAAAATACTTGATGTTCCCGTTGTTGTTCCTAAAGTATATGGAAAGGCCCAAAGAGTACCATTAAAACAGTTGTATAAGTTAAATGGTCTTGTGTTATAGCATACAAAGCTAGGATTTGGACCTAAAAATGGTTTATCACATCCACCATCATTGCAGCAGATTTCATCATTTTCTTGTAAGGCTAAGATAACACTTAAGATATCACTTAAGCAGCCTCCTTGATTTTCACATGAATTATTTGGCTTCATTCCTTTTCTCCTCCTTTTAAAAACAATCGATAATGATATCATCAAGACAACTGATTACACAGATGCAGTCTAAGTTAATTGTAATGAATTGATTGGTTCCAATATAAGTCCTAGTAGGATCTGTTGTATCTGGGTTTTCTTCTAGGATTCTAAGTTTGACACAGCATCCTTTGACTTTCTCTACACGAAAGACGCTTGATGAAGAAATTCCTGTTGATGATTGATAGGTTGCTGTAAATAAGCTCCCATCACGCATATAGAATGTTACAGGTCTTGTATTAAAACAAACAATGTTTGGTGTTGTCCCTAAAAATGGTCTTGTACAAGACTCATCACAAGAACATTCTCCAGATGCATTTTTTTGAAGAATATCAATCACTTTCAACAGTTTTGCAAAACAGCAATTTTCCTTTGCATTCATAATTCCACCTCTTATCTATTATCTACTATAAGGTATTCCTAATTTTCTTTTTGGTGTAGGTAGCTACCTATATTTTTAGTTTATGCCAAACAAGCAAAAATTTTCCATCTTGCAGGATATAGAAAAATAGAGTATAATGAACTCGGAGGATTATTATGGAATATATCATTATTGGTGTCGTTCTTCTTGTTATCTTGCTTGCCGTTTTAAAAGCAAACAAAAAGGATGCTGAACTTGATCTTAATAAATTAGTAGAATATCTTGGTGGAAAAGATAACATTATTCAAACAGAAAGTAAGCTCTCAAGATTTATTGTGACGTTGAAAGATGTATCCAAAGCGAATAAGGATGCCATTCAAAAATTAGGAGCCAAAGGGATTGTGGAAATTAACAATCAATTAAAAATAATTTTAGGACCAGACTCCAAACAATTAAAAAAGTATATTGATGAATTGAAGTAGAAATACTTCTTTTTTTGTGGTATCTTATTGATAGGAGGAGATTATGAAATTAGTAACGTTTCAATCTATGGATGCCGTAAAAGATCTTTTTCAAAAAGGATATTTAGAGTGCAATCCTAAATTTATTGATTTAAAAAAATCAGGTCCAACCTATGATGTTATTTTATCAAAATTTTGTAATGCTGTGTATAACCCTGAAAAAGTAGATTATCCCATATGGTGTTGGGTAAAGTTTAAAAAAGGAATTTGTCCACCAAAACACAAAGGAAAGAAAGTATCTTCTTTTGATGTTAAAATAACTTTTCATAAAAAAGAAGAACAAGTATTAATTACCGATTATCGAAGATTTTCTTTTCTTTTGAATAATCTTTATATTCCAACAAGTAAAAAAGACAAAGAAAGATTTGATAAAAAATTAGAAGAATATAAAATAACCAAAGAAGAGTTAAAAGCTTATGTCCGAAAAGATAAATATGAAACACATCGAATGGATGATCTTTATCTAAGTGTTTGTAAGGAAATAAGGGATAGCTTTTCTCGTGTTTTTACGAAGGATAGTGATGTCTTACAAGGTTGTGTTTCAAGAGTTTATTTGGAAGAGATAGAGAAGATAGAGTTTTTAATGGATGAAGATTATTGTTATGGTTCTTTTAACTATGTAAGATGGGATGGGAAGCGTTTTAATTGGAGAGAAGATTTTTATAGAAAGTTAAAATAGCCAAAAAAGTATATTGACATCAATATTAATATGTGATATATTTTATATCGATTAGTACTCAGGAAACTTATGAAGCCCTGAGTCAATTTTTATTTATGGGGGGAATATTATATGAAAGAATATAAAAATAATGAAGAATTGTTAGAATCTTTGAAAAATAAAAATATAATTATTGATGATGAAAAAATGACTTTAAATATCATAGATAATTATTCTTATTATTCTGTTGTTAACACATATAAATATGTATTTAAAAAAGAAGATAATACATATTTTGAGAATGTTCATTTCGATGAAATATATTCTTTATATAATTTTGATAAAAATATAAGAACTATATTTTTAAAATATGCTTTAGAATTTGAATTAAAAATAAGAGGAGTGATGGGAAATACTATTGCTAAAAATTATGGGATTAAAGATTATCTTAACAAAATAAATTTTGATGAATTAGCAAATGAAGATGATATAAATAATGTAATAGATTCTATAAATGCAGAAATAGATAAAAATAAAGGCAAGCATCCAGCTATTACGCATTATGATCAAACTTATGGTTTTATACCTCCATTTGTTGTAATTAAAATATTATCTTTCGGACAAATAAGTAGATGGTATGGATTATTAAAACAATCAGATAGAAACGAAATAGCTAAAAAGTTTAATGTATCCCCAAAATTACTAAAACAAATTCTTATTAATATGACATTAGCAAGAAATATTTGTGCTCATTCTGATAGATTATTTTCTTTTCATAGTAAATTTTTTATGACTTTTCGTTTAATAGATAACACATATAAAACAAATAATAATTCAACTAATTTATATATGTTAATTAGAAGTATGGAAAAATTCTTAAGTGAACGAGATTACAAAGACTTAATAAATTTGATTAATAAAGAGTTTCATAATTTAAATGGATCTATTAAATCAATAGATACTAGAATAATTTTAGAAATCATGGGATATCCTAGTGTATAATTAATTTGATATTTCATATACTATTATTGATTAGTATTTAAGAAACTTACGAAGCCTTAAGTCAATCTGCCTAATTTCTTTTTAAGAGATTAGGCATTTTGTTAATTGATTATTATAGTGCTGCTATGAAAGAAGAATAACTAGATCAATGTAGGATTAAAATTTCTTCTTTTTTTTCGTTTTAATTTTTGTTATACTTTTAATGGAATACATATATAGGAAAGGATGCGTGATAAGATGAAATATGTATATTCATTTAAAGAAGGAAATAAAGATATGCGTAACCTTCTTGGAGGAAAGGGAGCAAATCTTGCTGAAATGACAAGTTTAGGACTACCTGTTCCAAGAGGATTTACCGTTACAACGGAAGCTTGTTTAAAGTATTATGAGGATAAAGAAGAATTAGCAAGTGACGTTGAAAAAGAAATTTTTGAGCAACTAAAAGCTTTAGAAGAATTAACAGGCAAAAAAATGGGAGATAAAGAAAATCCACTTTTGGTATCTGTTCGTAGTGGTGCGAGAGCATCTATGCCTGGAATGATGGATACCGTACTTAATCTTGGTATGAATGATGATGTTGCAGAAGGATTTAGTAAAGTAACCAACAATCCACGTTTTGTATATGATAGCTATCGTAGATTCATTCAAATGTTTGCAGATGTTGTTATGGGATTTCCAAAAAGTTCTTTTGAACGCTTATTTGATAAGATAAAAGAGGAGAAAAAAGTAGAATTTGATACAGAATTATCGGCAGAAGACTTGATGGAAGTTGTAGAAATTTATAAGAAAGAATATTTAAAACACGCAGGACGTGAATTTCCACAAGATCCAAAAGAACAATTATTAGAAGCAGTAAAAGCAGTATTCCGTAGTTGGAATAACGATAGAGCCATTACCTATCGAAGACTTAATAATATTCCATCTAGTTGGGGAACGGCTGTTAATGTGCAAGAAATGGTTTATGGTAATCGTGGTGATACAAGTGGTACGGGTGTTGCATTTACAAGAAATCCTGCAACGGGTGAAAAACATCTATATGGTGAATATTTAATGAATGCACAAGGAGAAGATGTAGTAGCAGGAATTCGTACTCCACAAGATATTAATACATTGAAAGAAGTTATGCCAGAATGTTATCAAGAATTTACAAAAATTTGTAAGATTTTAGAAGATCATTATTGTGATATGCAAGATATGGAATTTACCATTGAAGATGGAAAACTATTTATGCTTCAAACAAGAAATGGAAAAAGAACAGCCTCTGCTGCTTTAAAGATTGCAGTTGACCTTGTAGAAGAGGGAAAAATAACCAAAGAAGAAGCTTTATTAAAAGTAGAACCATCATCACTTGATCAACTATTACATCCAATGTTTGATATGGATGCTTTGAAGAAAGGCAAAGTTGTTGCGACAGGACTTGCTGCATCTCCTGGTGCTGCAACGGGTAAAATTTACTTTACGGCAGAAGATGTTATGAAGGCACATGAAGAAGGAGAGAAGGATTTACTTCTTGTAAGACTTGAAACATCTCCAGAAGATATTGAAGGAATGAGTCTTGCTCATGGTATTTTAACGGCTCGTGGTGGTATGACATCACACGCAGCTGTTGTAGCGCGTGGTATGGGAACTTGTTGTGTATCTGGTTGTGGTAGCATTGTAATTGATGAAGAAGCTAAGACGTTAAAAACAGAAGATGGAACGATTTATCATGAAGGAGATTACATGAGTTTAGATGGTTCAACAGGAAACGTTTATGGAGAACAAATTAAAACAGTAGAACCAAAAATTAGTGGAAACTTTGAAACGTTCATGAATTGGGCTGATGAAGCACGTACGTTAAAAGTAAGATGCAATGCGGATAATCCAAAAGATGCCGGTGTTGCACGAGACTTTGGAGCAGAAGGAATTGGACTTTGCAGAACAGAGCATATGTTCTTTGATAGTGAGAGAATCTTTAATTTTAGAAGAATGATTACTGCAGATACACTGGAAAAAAGAGAAGAAGCATTAGAGAAAATTCTTCCATATCAACGGGATGACTTTGAAGCACTTTTCCGTACTATGGAAGGTTATAATGTTGTAATTCGTTTCTTAGATCCACCACTTCATGAATTTTTACCACATACGGATGAAGAGATTAAACCACTTGCCGAAAGTCTTGATATTGCTTTTGAAGATTTAAAGAAGCGAATAGAGTCATTAAAAGAATTTAATCCAATGATGGGACATCGTGGTTGTCGTCTTGCAATTACATATCCTGAAATTGCTAAGATGCAAACAAGAGCAGTGATTGAAGCAGCGATAAAAGTAAACAAAGATGGTCTTAATGTGACACCTGAGATTATGATTCCTCTTGTTGGAGATAAGAAGGAACTTGCTTATGTTAAGAATGTTGTTTGTGAAGTAGCAGATGAAATTATAAAGAAAGAAAAAGTTGATCTTACTTATAAAGTAGGTACGATGATTGAAATTCCACGTGCTGCATTAACTGCAGATCAACTCGCAGAAGAAGCAGAATTCTTCTCTTTTGGAACCAATGATTTAACACAAATGACTTATGGATTTTCAAGAGATGATGCTTCTAAGTTCTTAAAAGATTATTACAGTAAGAAAATCTTTGAACAAGATCCATTCGCAACGCTTGATCAAGAAGGTGTTGGAAAACTTGTTAAGATGGCAAGTGAACTTGGAAGAAGTACAAGAAAAGATATGTCTATGGGAATCTGTGGAGAACATGGAGGAGATCCTAGAACGATTGAATTTTGTCATAACATAGGACTTACTTATGTATCTTGCAGCCCATACCGTATTCCAGTAGCAAGGCTTGCTGCCGCACAAGCTGCTATTAAAGAAAAACAAGGAGAATAACAAATGATTAAGGACTAAGGAACACTTAGTCTTTTTTTCTAAACAAGAATAGTGTAATAATTTTTTAAAATAAAAAGTTATTACGGTTTAGAGTAATAACTTTACAAAACTATGGAAATAATATATAATGTAACTAGAGGTGATTATTATGCTTTTAAGAGAAGATTATTTATCAAAAATAAGAGGGTTTTATGACTCAAATTTAATTAAAATACTAGTAGGTATTAGAAGATGTGGCAAATCAGTTATTTTAAGTCAAATCATAAATGAACTAAAAGAACAAAGAAAAATCGATGAGAATCATATAATTTTTATTAACTTTGAATTTATAGAATATGAGGACTTACTGGATTATAAAAAATTAAATCAATATGTCAAAGATAAAGTTCAAGATAGCAAAATGTATTATTTATTTTTCGATGAAATTCAAAATGTAGATCAATTTGAAAAAGTGATTAATTCGTTAAGAGCATCCATAAAGAACATCAGCATCTTTTTAACTGGATCAAATAGTAAAATGTTATCCGATGAATTATCATCCGTTTTATCAGGCAGATATGTTTTATTTAATATTAATCCATTATCTTATAAAGAATATATTGCTTTAACCAATAAAGATGGAAAAGATTTAAATACTTTTTGGGACTATGCTAAATGGGGAGGACTTCCTAATAGATGTGAATTTACAGATGAGTCAGATATAAAAAATTATCTTCATAGTGTATATGATTCTATTATCTTACGAGATGTTGTTAAAAGATTAAATTTAAAAGATACTATTCTTTTTGACATGATATTACAATATTTGATTGAAACAACAGGTCGTGAATTTTCGGCAGATAATATTATAAAATATCTAAATAAAGAAAACAAAAATATATCAAATGAAACATTATATAATTATATTGATGCCTTATGTAAAGCTTTAATAGTAAAGAAGGTTTATCGATATGATATTGTTGGTAAAGGAGTATTAAAAACATTAAATAAATATTATGTAACTGATTTGGGTATTGCTCAAATAAAAAATAACAATCCTGAGTTTCGGAATTATGTTGTATTAGAAAATATTGTTTATAATGAGTTAATAAATAGAAATTATGAAGTCTATATTGGTAAAACTAAAAATGGTGAGGTTGACTTTTTAGCAAAAAAGGAAGGAAGTATTAAATATTTTCAAGTAACTTATGAAATGAAAGATAACGAAAGTACTATCGAAAGAGAATTTAGTGCACTTAAATCTATTAAAGATAATTATCCAAAATATGTTCTTTCTCTTGATAAGATAGATTTATCTCGGGATGGTATTATTCATTTAAATTTAATTGATTTCTTATTAAGTAATGAATTTTAGTAATAATTTAAAATGTAAGTGAAATTTAACAAATTTTTTTATTGGGTATTAGTACAATGATATGAAAGAAAAAACGAATTATAAAATTATAATTTGATATTTCTTTGCATATACTAACATTGTATACTATTTGACATTTTCTGAAAAATATAGTATATTATTATTGCACTTGGAAAAGTGTGTAAATGTTTTTCGCTTCTGGATGGTGCGAATAATAAATGATTCCAGGCGACAATGTTTTTCGCTTCCAGGTGGTGCGACTAATAAATGATCCTGGTTGAAAATGTAGAATAACTTCATCGTAAGGTGGAGTTTTCTTTTTCTTTGTGGTATTATGTACTTATGGAGTTGATGACAATGAAAATAAAAACAGGTTATTTATATCATATAAAAGATGAATATTTTGATATTGTTAATGATGAAACTTTAATGCAAAACCATGAAAGAGGAAAGAAAAGACCAACTTATTTTACTATTAAAGATAAGAATATTCTATGGTTTATTCCGATTAGTTCTAAAGTAGATAAATATCAAAAAATCATTGATAAAAAAGTTAAAAAGTATGGATTTTGTAATACTATAATTATTAGAAAAATTGCTAATGAAGATGCTGCTATATTACTACAAAATGCGTTTCCAACATTAGAAAAATATATAGACCATGTTCATACTGTTGATGGTGTACCACTAAAAGTTCCAACAGATTTACAAAATGAAATTAAAAGTTTATTTAAAAATATGATAGGATTAAAAAAGAGAGGTACAAATTTATTTTTTACAGATATCGATAAATTAAAAGATAAAATGTTAGAAGAAACGAAAAAAAATTAAGACTAAGGTGAATGTATTATAAACCTTAGTCTTTTACTGTAATATATAGATATAAACATTTGATAATGACTTATTAATATTTTGTACTAAAAATAAAAAAGAAAATAAATATGGTAATTTTTTCCAATTAATAGTATACTTACGTTAAGGAAGAGGAAGTTATGAAGAAGTTTTTAGGAGTATTTATTTTAATTATTTTTGTTATGCCTATATCAGTAGTAGGGCAAAGCGGTTGTTGTTCTCACCATGATGGAGTTGCTGGGTGTGGTGCGAATGGCAAGCAAATTTGCAATGATGGAACTTATAGTCCTACTTGTACTTGTAGTCCTAGTGTTGCACCAACACCAAATTATCGTTATGGATGTACGGATCCTAATGCTTATAATTATGATAGTTCTGCTAATAAAGATAACGGAAGTTGCATCGCGAAAGTTTATGGTTGTATGGATAAAAATAGTATGAATTATAATGCTTCTGCTAATATAGCTGATGGCAGTTGTCAATATCGAAAAGAAATAATACGGGAAGAAGATGTATCGTATTCTACAAAAACAGTAAAGGCGAAAAAAAAGCAATAAAACAAAAAGGTGTGAATGGAAAAAAGCAGATAATAGAAGAACAAGTAGTGAATGAAAAAGGTGAAATAATATCCAGCAATATAAAAGAAGAAAAAGTGATAACGGAACCAGTTGAAGAAATTGTAGTTGAAGTTCCAAATACCAGTACAAAGGAAAAGCAAGTAACAACATCAGAAAAAGAAAAACAATCAAAAAAGAATAAGACAGAAAATAAGGCAGAAGAAAATTCAATTTTAGCTACGATATTTGGAATTGGTTTGATAGGTGGAATTGGATATATAATTTATAGAAAAAAAAAGAAATTAATAAACTTATAGTTACAATAATTAGTAGAAACAAAAAAGACTGTTGAAAAGGCCTTTTTTTATTTAAAGCTCAAATCATTTGAACAGAATTATCATTATGGTGTGTTTGTAAAAAGGAGTATACATTATAACTTGATTCATCACATAATTATAATGTGATTTTTATTGAAACTGGATGTGTATAACGAAAAAAAGGAACAGCGTTCCTTTTTCTCCCCCTCATAAGAAGGGCATTTCATTACATATTCATAATATCATATTTAATAATTGATGTAAATATGTAACACTAGTATTTTATGTTTTTTTTAATTATTTATTCTTTAATTTATCAAAATATCTTTTATCTATACCAGTTATATTTGGTATATGCCTTATCAAATAAGAAATGAGTGTATTTTAAGCAATCATTATTTTTAGCATTATCATTTAATAATAGTTTCATTTCATTTTGCATATCTTTAATCTGTTTATTTAATGATATTAAATCCATTTTTATTTTTTCTTTATTATCATACTTTTCTTTTATACTATTTGTATTAAAATTATTAGTAAAATGTATAGCATATATTGTAATATAAACATATATACATGTCAATTAAAGAACTTATGTAAATTTGTTATAAAATTGCTAATGGCTAAAGTCTATTTATCATATAATCTATTTTCTTATTTTAAAAAGAAAAACGCACTCTTCTTATGAAGTGTACGTGTTTTAACTTTAATGGTGCGCTCGAAGGGATTCGAACCCCTGACCTTTTGGTTCGTAGCCAAACACTCTATCCAACTGAGCTACGAGCGCAATTTCTATTTCTTCTTGAAATACAACTATATTCTATCACAAAGCTAGGTTAACGTCAAGAAAAAATATCAATCAAAATCCGTATATTCCCTTATTCTAGAATAAGAAGAAATCAGTTTTTCTTCAATTCCTTTCTGGCAATTAGCAGGGGAGGTACTTGGAAGTAGAATTGCTTCTATGTTTGTACTTTTATAACAATATTTTTGATAAAGTTGATAAGCTTTTGTACCTGTTGTAAAAATAGCTTTAATCTGTGCTTTTTCTAAAATAGGAGTAAAGTCATTTGGAACAGGGTTTTTAATAGAAGCATCACTAGATGATGCAATATCACAACTTTTTAAAACATCAAACAAAGCAATATGATGCTTTTTTAAAAACGCAATTTTATCTTCTTTCGTATCTTTGATTTCTTCGTTATAAACCAAAGATAGTGTTTTCCAAAAACGATTTTTTGGATGGGCATAATAAAAGCCTAATTCTCTTGATTTAACAGAAGGCATACTACCTAAAATTAAAACCTTTGAATTTTCATCATAAATAGCATCGAGTGTATGAAAAACTTGCATATTATCACCAAAGTTACTATAGTATAATTTTTATGTTTGGTCAAGTTTTTCTATGTTCTATCATATATTTAAAAAGGTGAATCATATGAACAATGGAATAAGAGTTCTATATCCTAGAACAAGTTATGGAAAATTAAATCAAAAGTTTCAACAAATTCTTTTACCAAAAATAGAAGAGTTTATGGAAATTGCGAAAGAGCCAGTACAAGAAAATTTTCCTTATATGCTTGATATTTCTCATGATGAATATCATTATCAAAACTATATTTCAACCGTTTTTTATATTTCAATGGAAATAGGAGGAGCCCATCCCGATCATCAAATTGTTACAGTTGTTTATGATAAAAAAGAGGATAACTTTATAACGATTGAAACCTTATATCAAAAAGATCCTAATGTTTTGAATTATGTATCCGAAGAGAGTAGAAGGATTCTTTTAAAAAATCCTAAAATTGAAAATAGAGAAATGTTATTTTCGGGAACTGAACCCAACCTTGATAACTTTAAATATTTTACTTTTACCGAAACAGGAATTCTATTCTTTTTTCCACAATATCAAATTGCTCCTTATGCAGCCGGTATGTTTAAGATTAATATTCCATACAAAAAACATTGATTTTGGTATCAATGTTTTATTGTGTTGCGGTATTACTTGATTGTTCTGCTGTTTCAATTAAGTTATCCATATATTCTTCATAATCTTTTTTCAAAGCTTTGTCTTTAAATTCTACACCTTTCTTTTCCCGATAATCCATTAAACTTTCATATCGTAGGGTTGTATCATTGGTTAATTTTTCTTCTGCTAATTTTTGAAGAATATCATCTTTTACTTCTTTTAATTTCTTTTTCTTCTTTTGATCTACCTTTAAAATAATGTGATAACCAAAACTTGATTTTACAGGCTCTTTTGTATATTTTCCTTTTTCTAGTTTGATCGATGCTTCTGTAAAGGCTTCATCCATACCACTATCTGTATTGAAGTAATCAATTAAACCACCATCGTCTTTGCTTCCAGTATCATCACTATTTTCTTTGGCAAGTTTTTCAAAGTCCGCTCCATCATCTAATTTTTTAATTAATTCTTCTGCTTTCTTTTTTGCTTTTTCTTCTGCTTTTTCTTGTTCTTCTTCTGTCATATCATCCTTTGTTTCAGGTTTAATTAAAATGTGTCTTACTTTCATATCTCCAACAATTTCATCATCATAGTATTTTTGTATTTCATCATCTTTGATGGTACTTTTCACTTGTGATTCAATTGCTTGGTTTCTCTTGTATTCTAGTGATAACATCGCTCTTAAAGCATCTTCATCATCGACACCCAAATACTGTTTAATCGCAGCATTAAAAGCTTCTTCATCATTTTGATATTGTGATTTCATTTGTTCTACTTGACTATTAATGTTTGCTTTTTCTTCCTCATCTGTTTTAAAGTCTTTTTCTAAAATTGCTTTGTCCATCATATCAAGTAATTCGGTAATACCATATTTTTCTCTTAATTGTTGATAAAGTTCATCTGCTTTAATTTTTCCCCCTTTATACTTTACGACAGTACTATCGTTTTCTAATTTTTTAGCTTTTCCACATCCTGTTATCAAAAGACATAAAACAAGAATAATAGCAAGAAGTGAAACTGTTTTTTTTCTTTGCATATTTTATCTCTCCTTTTCTTCATGCACCTTTATCATAACAAAAGTTAAGAAAATAAGCAATAAATTGCGTGAATATTTAAAAAAATAGTTGAATACCACGCACCAATTTTTAAATTTTCCATAAAATAAGGTGAACACTAGAAAAAAGGAGGATAACTGTTATGGGTAATTGTAATTCATCAAGCGCTATAATTTTAGTATTATTTATTCTACTTGTTATTATTATAGGTGCCTATATCTAAAAAAAGAAAGGAAGGTGTTATAAGTGTCTTGTCAAAGTAATCAATCATCTGTCACAACTACAAGTTGTGGTGGATCTGGTTCTAGAAATAGCTTTGTAATTATAATTGTATTATATATCTTACTTGCTATTATTCTAGGTAGCGTATGTACTTGGTAAAATAAGTAGGAAAAAGCACAAATCTTTATTTTGTGTTTTTTTTTTCTTTCTTTTATCCATACTATAGATGGAGGGATGAAGAATGTATTATTATATGAATAATTTTTTTCTTTTTTCCATGGTTGGTTATCTTTATGAAAATACCCTTCATTTTTTGATGCATCACCATATGACGGAAAATCCCTTTTTTGGGCCATGGATGCCAATTTATGGTTTTGGTGTTGTCATTATTCTTTTTTTAACGCACATAATCTTTCATTTTTTTAAAATGCCAACATGGGCAAAAATGATTTGTTTGTTTCTTTTGTCTTTGATTGTATTAACCGTCTTAGAAGAAATAGGGGGCATTTTAACAGAACAGGTTTTTCATAAAAGTTATTGGGATTATCGTGAATTTCGGTTTAACCATGGAAAATATATTGCCCTTGAAGTATCCCTTGGTTGGGGCATTGCGTCTATTTTCTTTTTGTATTTGATAAAACCATGGACCGATAAAATTGTTTCAAAAATACCCAAATTTTTAAGTCTTGTTTTTCTTGTTGTCTTCTTTCTTGATTTTCTTTTTTCTTTTTCGATTTTATGATATAGTAGAGTAAAGTTGGTGATATTATGTTAACAAAAGAAGAAATAAAACATCTTATTATGGTACTAGAAAAGGATATCTTAACGGAAAAGGATGAAAAAAAAATTAACCAATTCTTTTTTTCTTACCCAACCAGTTTAGAAGAAGAAGTGGATCTTATTTTGGTTTTATCTAGTAGTGCGATGGAGCGAATTAAAAAAGCAGTGGAACTTTCCAAAAAGTGGAAAACGCCAATATTAATTAGTGGCTCTAACTATGTAGAAAAAGATCAAATGTTAGAAGATGAAAGATATTATTTGTATGCAGTTTCTCATGGAATAGAAGATATCATATTAGAAAATAACAGTCATAATACCAAAGAAAATATGATAGAAAGTATTAAAATATTAAAGAAGAAAAAAGTAAAAAGAATAGCACTTGTTACTAGTAGTCAACATATGTTAAGAGCAATTCTAACCTTTCAAAAAGAACAAAAGAAAAGGAAACTAGAAATTTTACTTTTTCCTGTTTGTTGTTATGCTAGTAAAGTACCAAAAGGAAAGTGGATAGATCAAAAAGATGCGAAAGAAATTATCAAAGGAGAATTAAAACGTCTTTTAAAATATCGATTAATAAAATAAAAAAATGTAAGGGATCCCTACATTTCTTTTTTGTATACTTTTCCTTTTTCCTCTTGTAATTGTTGATAATTGGTAAGATATAAAACATAATTCGAAAAAAGAACGTCACCATTTTCTAGTATTTGCATTGGAAATCTTTCTTTTTCAAGCCGAAATTTACATCCGTTAAATGTAAGTTCATGAAATTTGATAATATCTTTCTTTAAGTCATCATTTTCATCTAATACATATCCCCGAACAACTGCCCCATATTGCGATACAATCATGTGGTTTTCTCGATCTACTTGGAAAGAAGGATCCATTAAATCTTCTACCTTAACAAAGGTATCGAAAGTAATTTTTCCATCTTCTGTGGTTTTAAATTTTGGTAGTTTTTTAGAATCTTCTATAACTGGTATCATGATATCACCTCCCTTGTTTTTTTATTATAGTCGTTTTTTCTATTTTTGCAAAGAAAAAAGAACTATTCGTTCTTCAAAATATCATAAATCGTTGAAACATCTCTCATACCTTCTTTTTTAAGAGGAAAGTTATCATTTTGATATCTTGGAATAACATGAATATGAAAATGTTTTACCTCTTGTCCATAATCATTGTTTTGAGAAATCGTAAGTCCATCGATATTTAACTTTTCCTTTAAAAGAGGATATAGTTTTTCTTTGATTACTTCTAACATATATTCTCTTATCTCTTTGTCTGTATCCAATAAGTTTTGATAATGCTTTTTTGGAACAATTAATAAATGCCCTTCGTTAACGGGACTAATATCCAAAAACACCTTTACTTTCTCATCTTCATAAACCGTATTTGATGGAATTTCACCCTTTATGATTTTGCAGAATAAACAATCTTCCATATATTATCTTCTCCTTTTCCTAACGTTATTGTACGACTTTCTTCTTTCGTTTTCAAGGTTAAACTTATTTTTTCGGGAACGATTTTTTCTTGTTCCAAAAGACTTGATAAAAGAAGTAGATCTGCATCCGTCTTTAAAAAATCGTTTGTTTTTTTGTCGATCGAAAGCGTATAAAGACCACTTGCTTTTAAGTCTTTTTCTTTTATTATAATATCTTGTTCTTGTTTTACATATTTATTAAGAGGGTAAAAGGAAACTTCTTGTAAGGAAAAGTCAGTATCTTCGAAAATCGTTTGTACTTTTTTTTCGATTTCTTGTTTTTGCATCGATAAAAGAGATTCTCCTTCTTGATAACTTTTCTTATAATTACTTTTTATTTTTTTCTTTTTATACGTAATTTGAAAATTTAATTCCTTCCTTTTGGAATTGGAATACGTAATAAAATAACTTTTTTCTTTCTTGTTATATTCTAGTTTTCCTTTTTTTATTCCCGTAAGAGAAGAATAGTGTTCTTCATAATAAGAGGTTATTTTTTTTTCAATATAAGGATAAAATAGAATTCCTCCTTTTTCTTGTACTAAAATAACACTAAAAAACGTAACAACAGTTAAAAATAAGATTGCTTGCCCAAGCATTAATTTTGTTTTCATCCTACACCTCACACTAAACATTGTAAACGATATTTTAAAAAATTGCAATTTTGTGTTATTGTGCTATAATATAGTTGTTTTAAAAAGCCGAAAAGGAATGGTGATAAAATGCTTACAATTAAAGATTTAACCGTTACAATAAAAGAGGAAGAGAAAGTGATTTTAGATGATTTTTCTCTTACCATAAAGGATGGGGAAGTTCATGCGATTATGGGACCCAATGGGGTTGGAAAAACAACACTTTCTAAGGTTATTATGCGGGATAAAAAGTATGAAGTTATAAAAGGAGAACTTTCTTTTGATGGGGAAAATCTTCTTGATAAGAAAACCGATGAAGTTTCCCGTCTTGGTATTTATTATTTGATGCAAGATCCTATTAGTATTGAAGGCGTTACCAATAGTGAATGCATTCGAACGGCTTTAAATGAACGGATGATGGAACCCGTTAATTTATATACGTTTATCAAAGAAATGAACCAAAATATGGAAGAATTAAAGATGGATAAAAAGATGATGCATCGGTTTGTCAATCAAGGTTTTTCTGGTGGTGAGAAGAAAAAGAATGAGGTTTTACAGTTAAAAATGTTAAAACCAAAGTTTATTTTACTCGATGAACTAGATAGTGGACTTGATGTAGATAGCTTAAAAGTAGTCGCAGATAATATCAATCAATACCGTAAGGAAAACAAAGATACTTCTATTTTAATCATTACCCACTATAGTAGAATTTTGGATTTGATAAAGCCAGATTATGTTCATCAAATGGTAAATGGTAAAATTGTAAAAACTGGTAGTTTATCGTTTGCGAAAGAAATTGAAAAGAGTGGATATTTTAGGTTAAATGAAATAGGTGAAGAAAAAGATGGAGAATAAAATAATAACAAAGGGTAGAAAGAAGATTTTTTGCAAGCAAGAAAACTATTTCTTTTGTTTGACGGAAGATAGTAGTATCGAACTTTTTGTAAACGATAAAGTATCCATTACCATTTTTTCAAGTAACTATACCCTAGATCTTAAAATTCATTTAAGAGAACAAGGAGATGTTTCACTGTTTTTCGCATCGCTTACCGAGAGAAATTTAAAGCACAAAATAGCAGTCTATCATGAAGAAGAAAAAACAAAGAGTAATGTTATTTGTCATGGAGTAAGCATCAAAAATTATCGTCTTATTTTTGATGTTCGTGGTTATATTCCAAAAGGAATAGTATCTTGTGTTTGCAATCAAGAAAGTATCATTCATACCTTAGATGATGGAGAAGGAGAGATTCATCCTAATCTTTATATTGATGAATTTGATGTAGAAGCCAATCATTCTTCTTTTATTGGACCTTTTAAGGAAGATGTTATGTTTTATCTTGCTACCAAAGGAATCAAAAGAAAAACCAGTAAAAAACTACTGTTAGAAGCCTTTTTAATTCCGAAGGAAGATGTCAAAGAAGAATTAAAAAAAGCCATTGAGACGATTATTTTTAGGAGGTGATAATGTGAATCGGGAAGATTTTCCTATTTTAAAAACAGATCTTATTTATTTTGATAATGCTGCAACAACACTAAAACCAAAGTGTGTCGTTGATAAAATGATGGAGTACTATCTTAATTATCCAGCAAATATTCATAGAGGGGATTATGAAATAAGTTTAAAGGCCAGTGAAGAATATGAAGATGCAAGAAATGTAGTGGCGTCATTTCTTCATGCCAAACCAAAAGAGATTGTCTTTACGAGTGGTACCACCGATGGAATGAATCAAATTGTCTTTGGTTTTATGGAAGATTATTTAGAAGAGGGCGATGAAGTATTATTAACAAAGTCCGAACATGCATCGAATATGATTCCATGGTTTGAACTGAAAAAAAAGAAAAAAATAAAAATAACGTATCTTCCTTTGAATGAAAATCATGAATTAGAACTTGAAAGTGTAGAGAAAACCATATCGGATCAAACGAAAGTAATTTCTATTGCTGCTATTACCAATGTAGTAGGGGATGTAAGACCGATTAAGGAAATTGGTAAAATAGCGAAAGAAAAAAATATTTTGTTTGTTGTTGATGGGGCACAAAGTGTACCACATAGTAAAACCAATGTAGAAGAAGATAACATTGATTTTCTAGTGTTTTCTGCTCATAAAATGTTAGGTGGAACCGGACTTGGTGTTTTGTATGGAAAAGAACATCTCTTAGAAGCGTTAAGACCACTTTCTTATGGAGGGGGAATGAATCAGTCCTTTGATAGTGATGGCATGGTAGAGTATAAAAGTATTCCAACAAGACTAGAGGCAGGAACACCTCCTATTGCTGAAGTGATTGGATTAAAAGAAGCTATTCTTTATTTGGAAAAGATTGGAATGGATAATATTCGAAAAAAAGAGTTGGAACTAAAAAAATATTTGGTCGAAAAACTAGAAGAAAATGATAAAATTGTTTTGTATAATAAAACCAGTGAAAGTGGCATTCTTGCTTTTAATATTGATGGTGTCTTTAGTCAAGATACAGCAATTTATTTGGATCACTATCATATTTGTGTAAGAGCAGGAAACCATTGTGCGAAAGTATTAAAGGATGAGATTAATATCAAAAATACGTGTCGTGTTAGTTTATACTTTTATAATACCAAAGAAGAAATCGATCGATTGGTAGAGGTGATATCTCATTGTGATGAATTATATAATATTGTATTGTAGGTGATAAAAAAATGGAAATGGATAGAGAATTAAGAAGAGAAATCATTGTAGAAAATTATCAAAACCCTTATCACAAAGGATTAAAAAAGGAAGAAGGGTATTTGTGTGCGAATACCAATAATGAAAGTTGTATTGATAATATTGATATAGAATTAAAAATAGAAGATGGAAAGGTTGTCGATGCTAATTTTGATGGGGAAGCTTGTGCGATCTCAACTTCTGCTACTTCGATCTTTTTACAAAAAGTAATGGGAAAGAACGTAGAAGAGGTGAAAAAACTTTTGGAAAATTATCAAAATATGATCGATGAGAAAGAGTATGATAAAGATTTATTAGAAGAATTAATTGTTTATGATGAGGTCTATTTACAACCCAATCGGAAAAAATGTGCGCTTCTTCCGAAAGAGACAATAGAAAAAATATTAAAACAATTGTGATAATAAAAAGTATTAGTGTGGGTACTAATGCTTTTTTCTTGTGGAAATTTTAAAAAAAAGAAAAAAAATTAAAAAAAGTTCGATTTACTGTTTATATAGATAGTAGGAGGTGTTTTGTGATGCGATTAAAAACAGTCCTACAGACACGAAAAAGTGATTGTGGTATTGCTTGTTTGGAATGTATTTTATCCTATTATCAAAACAATGTTCCCAAAGAATATCTTTATCAAAAAACATTCTTTGATGGAAATGGTACAACGATGTATGGATTAAAACAAGCGCTTGATGGTTTAGGATTTGAAACGGAGGCGAAAAAAGGAAATCTTGAAGATGAGAAGCCCTTAGTGTTTCCTTTCATTGCTCACCTTAATTTAGAAAAAGAAAAGAAAAATTCCCATTATGTGGTCGTTTCTTCTTATCAAGAAAAAGAGGTTCGAGTAATGGATCCTGCTTGTGGAAAAAAGAAGATAGAAAAAAAGCAATTTTTAGATATGGCAAGTGGTTATTATTTGTTTGTAAGACCAACTTCTAGTTGTAAACAGATTGTATTAGAGAAAAGAATCGAACGGGATATTAAGGCTTATTTTAAAAATCACAAACTTTTCTTTCAATTCTTTTTCATTCTTTCGTTTTTTTGTTTTTCTTTTGAGTTGCTTAGCCTTTTTGAATTGAAAGTTTTTGTGAATCAAGCAATCTTACCAAGAAGAATGGAAAATGTTTTCGTTTGTTTCTCTTTCTTTTTTCTCCTTCTTCTTTTAAAAGAGGTTAGTTCTTATCTTCTCCTAATCTATCAAGCACGATCAAATTATGAGTTAAATCTACAATTAAAGAATAAAGTTTTAAGACACATTATAACACTTCCTTTTCTTTACTATAAGACGACAGAAAAAGGAAAATTTATCTCGCTTTTACAAGATATTGAATTCCTTAGTTCGTTTTTGAGTTTTTCTCTACCTTCTTTGCTTCGAAGTATTTTTCTTTTTTCCTTTTTAACCATTTACTTTTTTCTAGTCTCGAAAACGTTCTTCTTACCTTTGTTATGTTCGAATCTTGTTTTCTTACTTTTTGTTTTCTTAGAGAAAAAAGGATTAAATAGTGATCTTGTTCAAACGAAAAAAGCACAGGATGTTTTTCATAACCAAGTTCTTCTCTTGTTTCCCTATGTTGATGTTTTAAAAGGAAATCATTTGGAAACTATATTTATAAAACGTCTTAGAAATATCAATAAAAAGGTTTCCCAATCTACTTATCAATTAGAGAAAAGAAGAGCGAAAGAGAAGAATATCTTATCCTTTTTAGAACAAGGAATGTATCTTGTTTTGTTTAGTTTTTTATCTTATTTATTCATAAACGAAAAGATAAAAAGCTTTGCTACCTTTCTTTTGTTAGAAGGATTCCTTGTTAGTATTTTAAAAGAAGAAGAAAATTTTATGCTCTTTCTTTTATCTTACAAAGAATACAAAAATGCGAAAAAAAGACTAGATGAACTCTTTTATGTAAAAAAGGAACTCCTTCTTCCAAATAAAGACTTTCTACCACCTAGTAGTTATACCTTACAATTTCATAACGTATCCTATGACTATGGATTAAGATGTGTATTAAAAAATATTACCTTAACAATCGAAGAAGGGAAACATATTTTCTTTTATGGTCAAAGTGGAAGTGGAAAAAGTACCTTCTTTCAATTAATTGGGCGTTATTTAGAACCAAAGTACGGTGAAATTTCTCTTGGTGGAAGGGATATTACCCATTATAACTTGGACCAGTTAAGAAAAATTGTAACGTATGTATCGCTTGATGTGTTAGTAGAAAGTGGTTCGATAAAGGACAATATAACACTAAAAGAAGAAAGAAAAGATATCTCACTAGAGAAAATCGTATGGATTAGTGGACTAGATCAAGTATTAAAAAGAAAAAAGCAAAGTTTATATACTTTTGTATCCGAAGAAGGAAATAACTATAGTTCTGGTGAAAAAGCAAGAATTGCGCTTGCAAGAGCACTTTACAAAGATAGTAAGATTTATCTTTTTGATGAATGTTTTAGTAGTTTGGATATGAAGAGTGAAAGAACGATTTTAAAGCGATTGTTTCAAGAATATAAGGGAAAAACCATTCTTTATATTTCCCATCGTCTTACCAGTAAAGATTTGTTTGATAAAGTATATTATGTGAAAAAAGGAGAGATGTATGAAAAAAAGTAAAAATTCTTATCTTCTTTTTGGTGTTACCATTTTCTTTTTTCTCTTCGTATTTTTTGGTTTTCTTTTTTTAAACAAAGTAACCATTCGTACTTATTTCACGCTTACTGCAATCCCCTTAACAGAAAATGAGGTTGTAGTGGCAGCTGATCTTGATAAGAAAATAGAAAAAGGAAAATTCTTCTATCTTAAAAACAAAAAGATATTTTATGAGATTGAAGATATTACCAAAGAAGACAATTATCATTACTATGTATTATCGTTATCAAAAAAAATAGATAGAAGTAAGAATATGGATATTTCTATACCCTTAGAGAAAAAATCCTTACTTAAAATACTCTATCAGAATTGGAGGTTAGAATGAAAAGAATAACAGAAGAAGAATTAAAAAGAATCAAAGGGGGAGAGTTTACCATTTGGATGGGACTTGGAATTGCAGCAGTGATCGTCTTTTTGTCTGGTGTGATTGATGGCTTTGTAAATCCGAAAACTTGTGGAGGTGATTTGAATTGAAAACAGTAGAAAAAAAAGAGTTATTAACCGTAAAAGGAGGCGTAACCTTAAGTGGTACCGTTTTAGAACAATTTAATATTTTAATGGAATTGTTATTAGAAGCAGGAAGACAGGTAGGATCTTCGATTCGAAGAATAGGAAGCAAAAGTATATGTCCAATCGAATAAGAAAGCTTTTTTTCATCGCTTTTCTTCTCTTTCTTTTTCTTATCTTGTTCCTTTTTGGACGCTTTTTTGGAGAATTTTTGGCTAGAATTCTTTGAAAAATGTAAAAAGTTGTAAAAATTTGTTGTCATAATAGGTAAAATGGTGTTATAATCAGTGTTAGAAAAAAACGAAGGGAGGGATAATGATGACACAAGTGCAAGTGAAGAATGGTAATTTGGATTACGCTATTAAGAAATACAAACAAAAACTTGCTCGAAACGGGGTCCCTTCCGAAGCCAAAAAACACGACGCTTATGACAAACCAGGAGTACGAAGAAGAAAAGCCAAAAAAGAAGCAATGAAAAATGCGCGCCGAAACGAAAGAAAAAACAATCGTTAAAAGAAATGAGAAAAGATTCATTTCTTTTTTCTTTTGGTGATACATACAATGTGATAGGGTGGTGCTATGCTAGGGATATCCAAAATTAGAAATTATATTGAAGATCACGAAGTACATCTTGATTTATTTAAAAATAGAGTGCATGTATCCAATTACGATAAAATACTATCCCTTGGAGAGGAGAAAATAGTATTGATTATGGATTCTAAAAAGGTAGTTTTAACAGGAAAAGGATTTTCCCTTAATCAGATGTTAGAAGATGAGTTATTAATTGAGGGCGTTCTTTTGAAAGTGGAAATTGAACCATGAGTTATTATACATTAAAAATAACAGGGAGAAGGTATCGTAATTTTATCACTTTATTAGTAAAGCTAAAAATACCATTTTTAAAAAAACAAGAAGGAAAAGATTTTGTTATTCTTGAAGTTTCGGATCAAGAGTATGAAAAAATCAAAAAAATGAAAACCACGTTAGAAATTACTGTTATCAAAAGAAGAGGTCTTGCTTATTTCGAATATTTTTTGAAAACCAAAAAGTTATTCCTTCTCTCTATTTTTTGTGCTTTCCTCTTTTTTACCTTACTATCAAATATGATTTTTTCCATTCGTATTGTGGAAAACGATGAAGAGGTAAGAAATCGAATTGAAGAAGATTTAGAGACTTTTGGAATTGAAAGATTTCATTTTAAAGTATCTTATCAAGAAAAAGAAAAAATAAGAGCCAAAATATTAGAGAAAGAAAAAGATACGTTAGAGTGGTTAGAAATCGAAGAGATTGGTACCATGTACCAAGTAAAGTTAATAAAAAGAGTAAAAAAAGAAGAAGAAAAGAAAGAAGAACCAAGACATATCATTGCGAAAAAAAATGGAATGATCACAAAAATTGAAGCAGAAGAAGGAGAGGTTTCTGTAAAAAAATATCAAACCGTAAAAAAGGGGGATGTTCTAATTAGTGGTTTTATTAAAAACAAAGAAACCATTAAGAAGAAAGTTCCAGCGAGAGGGAAAGTGTATGCTGAGGTGTGGTATCGAGTAAAAATGAATCTTCCTACCTATTATCAAGAAGAGAAAAAAACAGGAAGAGAGAAAAAGGTATTGGAAATCTTATTTTTCAATCATAATTTATTTTTTTCTTCTTTGTTTCCTTATCAAAATAGTAAAGAAGAACAACATATCATCTATTCTAATCCGTTAATTCCCTTTAAGATTAGTTATACAAAAAAGGAAGAATTAGAGGTTACTAGAATTACCTATAATGAACAAAATATGAAAGAAAAAGTAATTCCTCTTGCTATTTCAAAACTAAAAGAAAAATTAGGAAGCGATATTATTATTCTATCCGAACAAGTTTTAAAAAAGAAAACGACAAATGGAAAGTTTGAGGTAGAGATTTTCTTTAAGGTAGAAGAAGAGATTAGTAGTTATCAGTCTTTAAAAGATGTTGATATTGAAGAAGAAAATAAAAAACAAGAAGAGAAAAGTACTTCTTAACAATACTTTTCTTTTTTTGTAATTTTTACTTAACATCCTGTGCTATCTATGATAAAATAAGAGCTATTAGGAGTTGATGTTATGACAAAAATTGATAAAATGCTACCCATTGTAGGACGAGATAGTCTTTCCAAAGGAATTGGATATAATATTAGTAAAATCAAATATATTGGTGATGTATCTGGGCGAAATGATATGATCATTAAGCAGTTTGAAGTACAAAGTGAACGTGTAAAAACAAGAGTATATCGTGTTAATATTGCCGTACGAGGTGAGAAAATAGTAGGAGATTATTGTACTTGTCCACAGTTCGCATCTATTGAGACTTGTAAACATGTTGCTGCTTGTCTTTATCATTTTGATTCTGTTATTTTCCAAAAAGATGAACAAGGTCTTTTAAGAAGACAAAAAAAATTGTCCAAAGAAATAATGACAGCCTTAATGCCTCCAAAAAAAGAAGGACCAAAGAAAGAAGTAGAGTTAGAAGTTAGCTTATCACTTCAAAAGAGTTATTATCAAAGTGAGTATGACGTTTGTTATAAGATAAGAATTGGAACAGATAAACTTTATGTTCTTAACAATAAACGATCTTCTTTTTTGAAAGCGTATCAAAACAATCAACCATTCTCCTTTGGAAAAAATTTTCAGTATGACCCAAAAAAGCATTTCTTCCAAGAAGAAGATGAGGAAATTTTAGATTTCCTTTATGATATTGATAATTCTATGCCTTATTATTATCAAGATGAAATACCAACAAGGTATTTAAATCGCTTTTTTAAGTTGTTGGAGAAGAAAGAATATCAGTTTCTTGGGTTTTCCAAAACTTTTGGTGTAAAACAAGAAAATCCTTTTTCTAGTATGTTGAAGAAAAAAGAGAATGATTATGTTTTGAGTTTTGAAGATAGTGAAATTGTACCCCTTACCTCAAATTATGAATATGTTATGCGGGAAGGGCAAATTTATAAGTTGTCAAATAGACTATCCAAACTATATCAATTGTTAGAAAAAGAACAGTTAGAGAATCTTGTATTTGAAGAAGAAGATTTATCGAATTTTAATCATAGCATTTTACCAATTTTTCGGGAGCAACTTCATCTTGATGATTCTGTAAAAGATATGGTAATTCTTACCAAACCCGAAGTAAAACTTTATTTTGATTTTTATTATGATGCCATTAGTTGTAAGGTAAGTTTTTTCTATGGTGAGAAAGAACTAACTTATTTTAGTGATGATAAAAGTGTACTTCGCGATAGTGAATTTGAAAATGAAGTAATGGATGAATTAAATCAATATCACTTTATAATTAATGTAGAAAAAGAACAAATCTTACTAGAGGATTTGGATGAAGTAGCAGAGTTTTTAAGAGATGGATTGATGGTATTAAGTCAAAAATATGAGGTTTTTACATCAACTAAAATAAAAGAGACCAATTTTAAAAATAGTATTCATGCGAAAGCGAATTTTTCAATCGGAAAAGATAATATTATGAGCTATCAATTTTCTTTGGATGGAATAAAAAATAGTGAGATTTCTTCCCTAATGGATAGCTTAAGACAAAAAAAGAAATATTATCGTTTAAAAAGTGGAGATTTTTTAAACCTTCAAGAAGATAGCTCTCTACAAGAGTTAAATGATTTATTAGAAGATATGGAACTATCTGAGAAAGATTTAAAAAATGGGAAAGGGGAATTACCAAAATATCGAGCTATTTACTTTGATAGTTTAAAGAAAAAGAAATACCATATTATTGATACCAATAATTTATTTGATGAAATGATAGAAAAATTTAATCAGTATAAAAATGCCGATATTGCCCTTTCTAAAAAAGAACTTTCTATTTTACGGGATTATCAAGTAACAGGAGTAAGATGGCTTTATAATATTTATAAATGTGGTTTTGGTGGTATTTTAGCAGATGAGATGGGACTTGGAAAAAGTATTCAGTTAATTTATTTAATAAAACTGATACTAAAAGAGAAAAAAGATGCGAAAATTTTAATTGTCGCACCAACATCTCTTGTCTATAACTGGGAAAAAGAATTTGAAAAATTCGCACCATCTCTTTCTTATCAAGTTTTAGCAGGAACTGTAGGGGAACGGCATAAAATATTAGAAGGAAAAAAGAAAATAAATGTATTTATTACAACCTATGGTCTTGTAAGACAAGATAAAGAGTATTACAAAGAGATGAATTTTGAGCTTATTGCGATTGATGAAGCTCAGAACATCAAAAACAAAGATGCCCAAATGACTCGAGTGGTAAAAAGCTTAAATGCTTCTTGTCATTTCGCATTAACAGGTACACCACTTGAAAATTCGGTATTAGAATTATGGAGTATTTTTGATTTTATAATGCCAGGATATCTTGTAAGCAGTAAGAAATTTCAAGCAAAATATCATGTATCCAATATGAATGAAGAAGATCAAAAACGCTTACAAACCTTAAATGAACAAATTACACCGTTTATTTTACGAAGAAAGAAAAAAGATGTAGTATTAGAACTACCGGATAAAATAGAGAATAATATTTATCTTGATTTGTCGCAAGAACAAAAGAAAGTTTATGCATCCGAAGTAAAGAAAACAAAAGAAGAGGTAGATGAATTAATTGGAACCGAAGGATTTAAAAAAGCCAGGTTTAAAATTCTTCAACTCTTAACAAAGCTTCGTCAAATTTGTATTGATCCCAATATTGTATTTGAAAACTATAAGGGAGAAAGTGCGAAAGTAGAAGCTGTTGTTGATTTGGTTGATGAAATTGTAAAAAACAATCATAAAATCCTACTTTTTACAACCTTTAAAACGGCACTTACCATTGTTCAAAAACGATTAGAAGAAATTGGTCTTAAAACGTATGTCATTGATGGTAGTGTATCAAGTAAGAAGCGAATGGAATTAGTAGAAAAATTCAATTATGATGATACCAATGTATTTCTTATTATGTTACGAGCTGGTGGGACAGGGTTAAACCTTACAGGAGCAGATGTTGTAATTCATCTTGATTTATGGTGGAATCCGCAAGTAGAAAATCAAGCAACCGATCGTGCCCATAGAATTGGTCAAAAAAATACAGTAGAAGTCATTCGACTTGTTTGTAAAGGAACCATTGAAGAACGAATTTTAGAACTACAACAAAAGAAGAAGGAATTAAGTGAGTTGTTGATTGAAAACAAAGCAAGAAGTGAAAATGTTATGAGTACGTTAGAAGAAGAAGATATTTATCGTTTACTATCACTTGACATGGAAGAAAAATAATTTCTTCTTTTTTCTTTTTTCGACAAATTTCGACTAACCGTATCACATATAATAGTGTTGAAAGAAGGGATATTATGTCGTATCTTGAAATTATTGTCAATAATTGTATTTATTTGCTTTGTCCACTTGCTCTTTATTTGATTTATACAACGTATCAAAAAAATGTGGATCAAGAAAAAAATAGCATGATGTTTGAAATTGCCACGATATCTTCTTTGTATTTTATCTTGCGTTATGGTATGTCATTTCATGGAAGATTAGGAACCATGCTTTTTGATATTCCCCTTCTTCTTTGTTTTTTTAAACAAAGAAAAGGATTTAGTATGATCATTTCCTTTTTATTAATTTTCTATCAGACGTTTTTCTTATCGGTCAATGTATTCTTTTTACTCATCGAGTATGGCAGTTATTTTATTGTTTATTTGTTATTAGAAAAAGAAAAGTTTACTATTTTTACCTTGCTTCATCGTTTCTTCGTTGTCCATAGTTTCTTTTTATCTATGAAAATTTTCTTATATTTGAATCCTTTAAGAGGTTATCAAGAAAATCTTTTCTATTTGTTCTTTGTTTTACTTATTCAAATATTAATCTCTAGTTTGGTTCTTTCTTTTTTTGATAAGGGTGAGAAAATTGTCGATTTTAATACTACCCTTTATAACATTGAAAAAGAAAAAGAGTTAAGAGCATCCCTTTTTAAAGTAACTCATGAAATTAAAAATCCAATTGCTGTTTGTAAAGGGTACCTTGATATGTTAGATGTTAACAATCAAAAAAAAGTACATCAATATATTCCGATTGTAAAAGATGAGATTAACAGGACATTAACATTAATGGATGATTTCCTAGATTATACAAAAATAAAAATTGTAAAAGAAGAAATTGATTTGGTTTTATTACTCGAAGAAATTGAAGAAACCCTCAGTTCTTTGTTCAAAGAAAAAGGCGTTCTTTGTCTTATTGATAAAATGGATGAGGAAATCTATTTTGAAGCCGATTATAATCGTTTGAAACAAGTGTTTATTAATTTATTAAAAAATGCGATCGAGGCGAAAGACGATGAAAAAGAGGAGAAATATGTTAAGATCAATGTCAAACAAGAAAAAGATACTATTATTCTTACGATTATCGATAATGGAATTGGAATGGAAGAAGAGGAATGTATGAGGGTAGGAGAGATGTTTTTTACAACCAAAGAAAAGGGAACAGGACTTGGTACAGCCCTATCCAAGGAAATTATTGAACTTCATCAAGGAACCATTTTTTACCAATCCAAAAAGAAGGAAGGAACAAAAATAGAGATTACGTTGCCCAAAACAGCTTAAAAAAAGAAGAAACTATTTTGTTTCTTTCCTTTCGTATTCAATTAAATCACTAATACCACATTCACAGGCATCACAAAGTCTTGCAATAACATCTAAATCAAGTTTTGATAAATCTCCATAGACATAGCGATTAATGACTTTGTATTCTGTGTTTAAGTCTTTGGATAATCGATACTTTGTTTTTCCTTTCTTTTGTAATTGTTCTTCTAATTTAAAGATAAATCGACCATTTTGCCAAGGTACAATATATCTATTATTATCTTTTTCCATAATTTACCTCCCTGTTAACTTTTAGTTTACCATTACTATGTTTCATAAATAAGAGGATGAGGGGACCTATAATATTAAATTTAAAAATAAATCAACAGGTATAATTTACAGATAAAATTATTTATGATATACTTTATTAAGATAGAGGAGAACTTAGTAAAAGGAAGGGTAGAAAAATGAAAAAGAAAAAAGGATTTACGATAATTGAGTTATTGGCAACGATAATTATTTTGTCATTGTTAATGGTAGTAGTAATAGGATCCATTGCTAAGATATTAGACAATACAACAAAAAAATATTATAGTAGTCAAGAAAGTTTAGTAACATTAGCAGGAAAGGAATACTTTACAGATTATCGTAGTAAGTTACCTAAGAAAATAGCAAACTTAGAAAAAGTTAGTTTACAAATGTTAGTTGATAAAAAATATATTGAACCAGTAACAGCAAAGAATGGAACTTGTTATCCAGAAGATAGTTATGTATATGCGCAAAAAATAGATGAAAATGATTATCAGTATTATACGTATTTGAGTTGTGATGATTATGAATCAAAGAAAGATTCAAATAAGCCAATTATTACATTTATCCCAAATGAAAAAACAGCTAAAAGTGCGATTAATGTCGCAATGAGGATAACGGATAATTCAAATGGAACTCTATTTTATAATTATGAAGTAAAAAGTGGAGAGACTGTTATTCGACCATTGGATGATGATGAACAACTCTATTCTGGTGATAAAGGGATTCCTATTGGAGAAGATGTATTACCAGATCAAAAAAAATCATATCAAATAACAGGATATGCGACAGATCCAAGTGGAAACAAGACGGTAAAAAAATCAGGAATATATACAATTGATACCAATGAAGCTCCAGTAATTAGTAGTTTTAGTGTAAATTCGCAATCATCAAGTTATAATACAAAAAATGCAAAAGTAACGTTTACAATTACAGATAATACCAATGATATTTCCTACTATTTTTCAACAACAGGATATGAAAAAGGAGGAAGTTGGACAACCTGCAGTGCAAGCAATAAAAAATGTCAATATACGAATTCTAGTTATTCGGTTAGTAGTAAACAAGATGGAACTAGTAAAACATTTTATTTGGTAGCCAAAGATGGAGCAGGAAATAAAGTAAGAAAAAAAGTAACATATAAAGTATATAGTGAATGTACAGGTTCTAATATTGCTTATGGTACTAAAATTCCTACATCAGACTGTAGTAAAAAATGTGGAACAGGAACTAGAAGTTATAAACGTCCTGCGACAGATAAGTATACAGGTAGTAGTTGTCCTGGAAAAGATGAAACTGGTAGTGAAAGTTGTGTATTAGAAAAAGATTGTTGTAGATTTACGGCAAACTATCTTGTTTCTGAAACAGAGTGTAGTACAAGTTGGAATGGAACTTGTCAAAAAACACTTTATCTTAATGAATTAAGCGAATGGGATGGAAGTTTATGTGGTACTAGTACAAGAACAGAAGCTTGTGATAGTTCAGAGTGTTATACACCACCATCACCTTCTTGTAATGTTCCAATTAATACAAAAAGTAGTAGTTGTACAGGAACTTGTACAAATGGTAGTAGAACAATTACAGAGTACTATGCTTCTGGTTGCTATCCATCTGTACAAACAAGAACAGAAACTTGTACTAACTGGAGTACCTGTAGTACAACTCCTACAACTCCTACCACTCCAACCCCGCCTTCTGGTTCTGCACCAACTTGTGACTTAGATGCAACAGGTGGAAAAAGTAGAAATGGTTGGTATATTGATGGTACTGTAACCATTACATTAATAAAGCATGGAACAGTAGATTCTTATGGTATGAATACAACGAAACAAGGTGGTTTTACAAATAATGGTATGCCTTCTACTACACGATCTAGTGATTCAACAGATACAATAGTGGGTTGGGTAAGAAATTCCTATGGCACCAATAGTTGTAAAAAAACAATCAATTATGATAAAACACCACCAAGTGCACCAAAGATTATTAGCTTGAGTCCAACGTCTTGTACTACGGGTAGTGTAACGTTAAAAGTTAGTTCAAGTGATGCAACATCAGGAATCGATTATTATGAAATTGATTTACCAAATGGTTATACAACTACATTTTCATCCGGTGGAACGCTTACTATTAGTAATAAACAAAAAGGATCTGCAGTTGTACGTGCTGTTGATAGAGCTGGAAATGTTAGCTCTGGTACTAGAACTTCGTCTTTTGATATTGAAAAATCTTGTGGCGGAAGTAGTAGTGGAGGAAGTAGCAGTTCAGCAAAAACAATGTATACTTGTCGATATGCAGAGCCAAAGTGTGATGGGAAAACCAGAGGATGGACGGAGTGGCATCCATCTCAAAATATTAATATTTATGGTGGTGTCTATGCTTCAAATACACCATTATCAGTAACCTGTAGTAGTGGATGGTGCAAAGTTGTTGGTGCGCAACGTTATATAAAAGAAGGTTGTTTAACTTCAAAAAGTGGAACTTGCTGTACCAATACTCAGTGTCCAGGTTAAAAGGAAGAAAGGAAAAAAATGAAAAAAGTTAGTTTGATTATTTTCGTCTTTGCAGTTATTCTAATCATAACAGGAAGCGTTTTTACGGTATTTAATACAGTAGAATCTAAAAAAGAAGAGACGGAAGAAAATACAAATAGATTACAAGCCTTTAATATAGAAGAGTTAAAAATTACTATGTGTCAGAATGAGGAAAATTGTCCTATTTTACCTCAAAAAATATACAATTTTCTATCTATTGATTATGAGAATAATAATTTACAAAAAGTAGTTGATACAATTAATAAAAAAACAAAAGAGGAATATGAAAAAGCACTTGCATCTGATATGTCGGATGCAAGTTGTGCATCCTTAAAATCAACCTTCAAACATAGTTTGTTGTTTAATAATGATATTAACTTACACGAAGATGAAGAATTTTTTGGTATTAGTGTTCATCGTTATGAAAGTAATCTTTGTACGGAAGAGACCATAGAAAGTGATCCAGAAATTTATATTTTTTCAAGGGCAAAAAATGATTTTATTTCACAAGAAGAATTAAAGGCTAGGTTTTCTATTACCGATGAACAAATAGAAGAAAAAATAAAAGAAAACATAGAAAAAGAAAAGAAAGATAGGGGTCTTAATTATACATTTGAAAATGTTGATAAGAATAAGGGAATAAGTTTATATTTTAGTACAGAAAGTGAAATTTTAGCTTATTATTATCAACAAGAAGATCATTCTTATCATACTGCTAGTATTTTAGAAATTTAGAATAAAAAGAATAGAAGGTGACATTGTGTTAGGTGAAATTAGAGAGATTTTAGAAAATAATGTTTATGTAGATTTAACAATAGATCTTACCAAACAAGTAAACTTAGTAGACTTACATGTTGTTTTTGAAGACAGTGATAAAAAGGTTGTAGGTCAAATATTAAGTACTACAAAAACAACATTAAAGGCAAGTATTGTAGGGGAAATAAAAAACAATACTTTTTTACCCGGTGTTAGTGTAAAACCTTCTTTTCGATCTAAAATTCGTCTTATTACGATGCCAGAATTAGAGCTTATTTTTGGACCTCAAATACCGGGAAAAACAGAAGTAACGTTTGGTTATTCTAATATTTATGAGAATTATCCAATTAATGTTAATATTAATGGATTTTTCAGTAATCATTTTGCTATTCTTGGAAATAGTGGAAGTGGAAAAAGTTTTACCGTAAGTCGTATTTTACAAAATATATTCTTAGATCGAACGAAAGCCCCTGTGAATGCGCGTATTATATTGTTTGATGCTTATGGAGAATATACGCAAGCGTTACAAGATGTTACAAAAGTAAACAATAATATGCACTATAAAACCTATACTAGTAATACAGAAATAAAAGAAGAAACCATTAAAATTCCAATATGGTTATTAGGAGTTGATGATTTAGCGCTCCTACTTGATGTTACTACCCCCAATCAATTACCAATTATCGAAAAAGCACTTTCTTTGGTTCCTATTTTATCAGGAGAAGAAGAAAAAGTATTAACCTATAAAAATGATATTATAGCAAGGGCCTTGGAAGATATTTTGTTAAGTGGTCATCAATCAACGAAAATAAGAGATCAAGTAACTGCAGTTTTAACAAAATTTAATACAAAAGATTTGAATCTTGATAGTCAAATTGTTCAACCAGGTTATGTAAGGACTTTAAAACAGTGTCTTTTTATTGATAAAACAGGTAAACTTCAAGAAATGGAATTGGTTGTTAATTTTGTAAAACAATTTATTTTAGAGGAAGAGAGGATTCCTAATGTATCCGATCAAATGATAGCTTATAGTCTAACAAATTTGGAAGAAGCTATGGATTTTGCATTAATTAGTGAAGGTATTTTAAAAAGTGATAAAGTTTATGATTATGCGAATGTATTAAGTGTTCGTCTTCATTCTCTTGCCAATAGTAAAAATCATGTGTTCTTTGAATATCCATCTTATGTAGATCGAAATACATATGTTAATAATTTATTTACCTCCGTTGGTGGAAGCGATTGTCAAATTATTAATTTTAATATTAGTTATATTGATGATCGTCTTGCGAAAGTATTAACCAAAATAATTTCTAAAATTGTTTTTGATTATACAGTAGAAAATCCAACAAGAGGAAGCATGCCATTTCATATCATTATTGAAGAAGCTCATCGTTATGTTCAAGAAGATACGGATACTGAAATTTTAGGATATAATATTTTTGATCGTATTACAAAAGAGGGAAGAAAATATGGCACGCTTTTAGGCCTTATTACACAAAGACCAAGTGAATTATCCGATACAGCAATTTCACAGTGTTCTAATTTTATTATTTTAAGAACCCTTCATCCAAAAGATTTGAATTATATCAAAGAAATGGTTCCCAATATTTCAAGTGAAATGATTGGAACCCTTAAAAACTTAAAGCCAGGAAATTGTATTGCTTTTGGTAGTGCTTTTAAGGTACCAATTAGTATGGTGTTTAAAAAGCCAGATCCAATTCCACTTTCCAGTAATGTTGATGTTAGTAGTATTTGGTATCAAGAAAGTGTATCAAGTACAAGTACAATGAGTCAAATACAAGAAATCAGTACAAATACAAATTAAAGACTTTTCCTTTTTTAAAATTTATGATATTATAATTAATAGTTAGGTAGGAGGATAGAATATGGCATTAAATATTAATAAAATTTTAGGTAGACAAAATGATGATGATAGAGATGAAGAAATAAAAGAGGAGGAATTTTATAAAGTGTCAAGAGAAGAATATGAAGATGAGAATGGTGTTGCTGGCAGTAAAATGTTACTTTTAGAACCACGTGCTTATTCGGAAAGTCAACAAATCGCCGATCATTTAAAGGATCGTAATTCTGTTGTTGTAAATTTAAAAAGAGTAACACCCGATCAAGCCAAAAGAATTGTAGATTTCTTATCTGGTACCATATATGCAATTGGGGGAGATTTACAAAAATTAGGGGGAGGAATTTTTCTTTGTACTCCAAATAATGTGAATGTAGAAGGAAAAATTTCGGATGATAATGCACCAAGTAAACCAGTAAAGAAAACCAAAAAAGAAGAAGAAGACGAATTTGATTGGTAAAGAAGACCCGAAAAGGGGTGAATAGAGAATGGATAAATTTCATTATGAGGAAAATGGATATAATCGAAGCGAAGTTCATGCTTTTATTGAAAATGTTATCAAAGAAACAGAAGACCTTATAAAAAAATATCAGGAACAAAAAAATAGTATTAAACAGTTAGAGAATAGAATAAAAAGTTATGAACAGTTAGAAGAGACCATTAAACAATCTTTAATTAATGCTGAAAAAACAAGTGATAATTTAAAACGTCTTGCAAGAGAAGAAGCAGATGTTATCGTTCATGATGCGAAAAGTAATGCTTCTCGTATTGTAAATGAAGCACTCATCAAAGCAGAAAGAATCGAACAACGAGCAGATACGTTAGAGAGAAATATGAAAATTTTTAAACGAAAATTAAAGATTATTGTAGAACAACAAATGGCAGTAGTAGAGGAAATAGAGGTGTTGGACTTAAAAGATGATTAAGTCTCTTTTTCCTTATGAAAGGAGAAATATGTTAGAAGATTTAAATGAAGAATTTGAAATTTTAAAACATGAATATACCGCTGCGTTAAAAACATTAGAGACCGAAATATCAATTTTACTTAAGGATTTTGAATTTCAGTATAAGTATAATCCTGTAGAGCATATCAAAAGTAGAATCAAAAAGTATGATAGTGTTGTAAACAAGTTAGTTAGTAGAAATTATGAATTAACGGTTCAAAATGTGAAAGAACATGTTCATGATATGGTAGGAATTCGAATTGTTTGTTCTTTTTTACCAGATGTATATACTATTGTTCATTTGCTGGAGTCAAGTAAACAGCTTGTTATTCATAAAAAGAAAGATTATATTTCGCATCCAAAGGATACAGGGTATTCTAGCTATCATTTATTGGTATATGTTCCAGTTCATTTGATTAATGGTGTCAAAATGGTAGAAGCAGAAATTCAAATACGAACGCTTGCAATGGATTTTTGGGCTAGTTTGGATCATAAAATTCGTTATAAATTTCAAGGTGATATTCCAAAAGAGATTAAGGATAATATGTATAAGTGTGCTCTTGACATTAGTGATTTGGACCATAAAATGTTAATTATGAATGATAAGATGCAATCCTTTGCAGAAATAAATAAAATGGATGAAATGATATAAAAAGTAGTGGTGTAGGATGAGTAAAAGAGAAAAGAAAAAATTAATAAAATTAGGTTATTCTATTTTCTTACTTTTGGTATTAACTCTTTGTGTTTATTATCAAGATGATATAAAGAAGATGATTAGTTATGCTATGCCAGAAGAAGAAAGAATTACTTACGATTTAAGTGAGGTACCAGAGTATTCTTCTAGTCCTTATGTCATATTAAACGATAACAAACCAGAGTTTGAAGAAAAAGATTTAACAACAAAATCGTTTGAAAAATATAGTAATTTAGATTCTCTTGGTCGTTGTGGTGTAGCATATGCCAATGTATCGGTTGATACGATGCCAACAGAGAAACGTGGAAGTATTGGTATGGTAAAACCATCGGGATGGCATACTGTAAAATATGATATTGTAGATGGAAAGTATCTTTATAATCGTTGTCACTTAATTGGATATCAATTAACAGGAGAAAACGCCAATACTAAGAATTTAATTACTTGTACAAGATATATGAATACCGTTGGTATGTTAGAGTTTGAAAACCAAGTAGCAGACTATGTAAAAAAGACAAACAATCATGTTTTATACCGCGTAACTCCAATTTATGAAGGAAATAATTTACTAGCAAGTGGTGTTACGATGGAAGCAAAGTCAGTAGAAGATCATGGAGAAGGGTTACAGTTTTTTGTTTACGTTTATAATGTACAAGATGGTATAAAAATAGATTATCAAACAGGAGAGAGTGTATTAAAGACAGAAAGTTAAAAAAATTGTCTTTTTTTCTTTCTATATTTTTCCATTTTCTTATGGTATACTTCTAATAGGATGTGATAAGATGAAACAAAAAATAATTATTATTGCAAGTATTATTCTTGTTCTTTTATCGTTACTTTTTTATTACAATGGAAAGGAAGTTGAAAACCAAAAACAATTAGAATCCAAAGAGGAAGAAGAGAGAAAAATAGAAGAAAAGATGAAGAAGAATTATGGGGAGAAAGTAAGAACGGAAGGTAAAGTAAACTTGTTTCAAAAAGAAGAGAAAAAATATAAGAAAATAGGAACTATGAATGAAAATATTATTTTATCCTTAGAAGAACAAAAAGATTTTGATGCAAAGAATCCTTATTTTAAGATAAAAGATACCAATTATTATATTTCTTATCAAGATCTGATGAAAACAGAAGAGACGCCATCTCTTCGTTATCAAGACTATATTTCCTTTCCAATTAAGATAACGACAAAAGAAAATACTAAATTTTATCAAGAAGAAAAAGAAGCTTTTTCTCTCAAAGAAAGCCTAACTCTTGATGTTATTGTAAAAAAAGAAGATTCTTACGGTATATCTTATTTTAATCAATTGTTCTTTGTGAAAAAGGAAGATGTTTTAAAAGAAGAAGAGATGGAAGTAGTAGAAGAAGTAGCAGAACAGATTCCTGTTTTAAATTATCACTTTATTTATTTAAATGGTGATACGAGTTGTAAGGAACAAATTTGTCATAGTGAAGATCAAATCAATTCTCATTTTTCTTATTTCCAAGAAAATAAGGTATTAACAATCACAACAAGTGAATTGGAACAATTTATAGACGATGAAATAAGACTTCCCAAAAAAAGTGTTTTGCTTACCATTGATGATGGGGCAAGAGCAGAAAAATTTATTCCTTTCTTAGAGAAGTATCAGGTAAGAGCGACTTTATTTTTAGTATCTTCTTGGTATGATAAAAATACATTCTCATCCCCTTATATGGAACTTGCAAGTCATACGCATGATATGCATACAACAGGAGTTTGTCCTAGCGGACAAGGTGGTGGAATTCGTTGTTTGGAGGAAGAAAAAATACAAGAAGATTTAAAGAAAAGTAGAGAAACACTTAATAATACAACCGCTTTTTGTTACCCTTTTTATGAATACAATGATTATGCAATTGAACAAGTAAAAAAAGCAGGGTTTACCATTGCTTTTGTTGGGGGAAATCGAAAAGTAACACATGATACTGATAAATACAAAGTACCAAGATATCCAATACATAGTTATCATGATGTATCTTATGTAAAACAAATTGTAGAAAGTTAGCTTTTAAATATATTCAATAGGGACATAATAATTGTGATCATCAATTGCCATAATTTCTTTTGTAAGGCATAAAACGATTCCATTTTCTATTTCCATATTGAATTTTTTTACTACCTCAAAATTTTTAATGGCTTCCTGTCCAGGATTACTACTTTTTTTAATTTCAATTGGATAGACTTTATTGTTGTATAAAATTAATAAATCAATTTCTTTTTGATTGCTATCACGATAAAAATAGATATGTTTTCTAGGATCCATTCCTTTGTTTGTAAAAGTCTTAATAATTTCACTCACTATAAAGGTTTCAAAAATTGCACCACTATAAGTTGTTTTTTCTAATACTTTTGCATCGTTATATCCAGTTAAATAACAAGCAAGACCAGTATCCATAAAATAAATTTTTGGTCTTTTGATTGCTTTTTTTACATTGTTGTTTGCATATGGTTGTAACAAATAAAGAATACCTGTGTTTTTTAAAATCGATAACCATTCTTCTACTGTTTTATTGTCAATGCCAATTTCTGATCCTACTTTACTTGCATTCCATTCTTGACCTGTTCTAGCTGCAATAGAAGAGAGAAATTTTACAAACTTATTTTCATCTTTTACATTAATAATTTCTCTTATATCTCTTTCAATGTAAGTCCGAATATAGGAACTATAGTAATGTTCTACTGGAATGTTAGTATCATTATAAACTTCAGGGTAACTGCCTTTTATGATGCGTTCAAAAATTTTTGTGGTTGAAAGTCGTTTTTGTGGCGTTTTCTTTTTTAATTCTGAAATGTTTGGAATAAAAGCTTCTTCCTCTAAATTTTCAAGTTCTCGATTCGAAAAAGCAAACAAATCAAAAATACCAACACGACCGGCAAGAGATTCCGAAACATTTTTCATTGTTTGAAACACTTGACTACCTGTAAGATAATATAAAGTTCCAACTTCTTTTTTATTTTCAAACAAAGCGTTTTTTCTTGCTTCATCCACTGTTATTTTAAGATAAGAAAGAAGTTTTGGGGCATACTGAAATTCATCAATAACAAGTGGTGTTTCATAGTTTCGTAAAAATAATTCTGGATCTTCATTCGCTTGGGTACGAAGTAACATATCACCAAGACTGACAAAATTAATTTTTTGTTTTGTTGTATTTGTTAAATGATGTAGTAATGTTTTTTTCCCAACTTGTCTAGGACCCGTAATCATAAGAATAGGATATTTTCCAATAAAATTTTTTATCGTATTTTCTAACACTCTATTTTTATATTCCATAGAATATCACCTCGGTAATAGTATAATATATTTTTATTGAAAAAAATACGTAAAATTAGATAAATTAGGACTACAATTCCAAATTTCTCTAAAAAAGTTATTTATGTTGTTTTTATTTGTCTGTAAATTAATTTTGAAAAAAAGTGGATAAAAGAGTTTTCCTGTTATATAATGTTAATAGTAAATAGAAAAGAGTGATACAATGAAAAAAATAATGGATGGAAATGAAGCTTGTAGTTATGTCGCATATAATTTTACGGAGGTTGCAGGAATTTATCCAATCACACCTGCATCTCCTATGGCTGAGTTGGTAGATGCTTGGTCGAGTGAAGGAAAAGAAAACTTTTTCAACCAAAAAGTAAAAGTAATAGAGATGCAAAGTGAAGCAGGTGCAGCTGGTCTTGTTCATGGAAGCTTAGAAGCAGGATGTCTTACGACGACCTTTACTGCAAGTCAAGGACTACTACTTATGATTCCTAATATGTATAAAATAGCAGGAGAACTCCTACCTTGTGTTATCCATGTCGCATCGCGTTCTTTGTCAACCCATGCCCTTTCTATTTTTGGCGATCATCAAGATATTTATGCAGCAAGAAGCACAGGTTTTGCGATGCTTGCTTCTAGTTCTCCACAACAAGTAATGGATCTTACCTCAGTAAGTCATCTTGCAGCGATCAAAGGAAGAGTACCTTTTCTTAACTTTTTTGATGGTTTCAGGACCAGTCATGAGTTACAAAAAATAGATGTTATTGATTTGAATAAAGTAAAGCGCTTAGTGGATAAGAAAGCCTTAGACTCTTTTCGGAAAAATTCTTTAACGCTTGAAAGTAATATAACAAGAGGAGAAAGTGAAAACGATGATATCTATTTTCAAGCAACCGAGGTTCGAAATCCTTATTATGAAAAGCTTCCAGATATTGTAAATGATTATATGCAAGAAATTAATAAAATAACAGGAAGAAATTATGCTCCATTTAATTATTATGGATCCAAAACAGCAAAAAAAGTTATTATTGCCATGGGAAGTGTTTGTGAAACCATTAAGGAAACCATTGATTATTTAATCGCTCAGAAAGAAGAAGTAGGACTTGTTGAGGTCCATTTGTATCGACCATTTTCGGCAAAATATTTCTTAAAAAGTATTCCTAAAACAGTATCGAAAATAGCAGTTCTTGATCGAACCAAAGAAATAGGAAGTAGTGGGGAACCTCTTTATCTTGATGTTTGTAGTGTTATAAAAAATGTAAAAAAAGAAATTACAGTTGTAGGAGGACGTTATGGATTGTCGAGTAAAAATACCACTCCTAGTATGATAAAGGCAGTCTTTGATTCTCTTGATCAACCAAAAAATAACTTTACCATTGGAATTGAAGATGACGTTACCAAGTTAAGTTTGGATTATGATAAATCTTTTCATCTTCCAAAAAAGAATGAGACCTCTTTTAAAGTTTTTGGTTATGGAAGCGATGGAATGGTATCGGCTTGTAAAGATTTAATGAAGATAACAGGAAATGCCACCGATGCTTATGTACAAGGTTACTTTCAATACGATTCTAAAAAAAGTGGTGGTGTTACCATTAGTCACTTACGGTTTGGAAAACAAGAGATCAGATCTACTTACTATGTAGAAGAAGCCCATCTCGTTGTATGTACCCAAGATGTTTATTTAAAGAAATTTGATGTTTTATCGTCGTTAGAAGAAAACGGTATTTTCTTACTTAATACAACCCGCTCCAAAGAAGAATTAGGAGATTTGTTTACCGAAGAACAAGTAGAATTTTTAAAAAAGAAAAAAATCAAATTTTATCTTGTTGATGCTTCTAAGATTGCCAAAAAGAATGGACTTGGAAATAAAATCAGTGCCATTATGGAAAGTTTAATGTTCCAGTTTGGTCATATCATTGATAGTAAGTATGCGATGAAAAAAATGGAAGAAAATTTAACGACTCGTTTTGAAAAGAAAGGAAATACCTTAGCAAAGAAAAACATAAAAGCAATCAAAGAAGCAATGGATGCTTGTGTGTTTGTTGATTCTATTACACCAAGTGATCAGACATCGATTAAAGATATTTCCAATCATGTTTTTGAATTAATTGATAAAAGAGAAGGAAACAATCTTCCTGTCAGTGCCTTTCAAGATCGCCCCGATGGAACAGTAGAAGGTGGGCTTAGCCATTTAGAAAAAAGAGATATTAGTGAAGTAGTTCCAAAGTATAAAAAAGAAAACTGTATTACTTGTAATATGTGTTCTCTTGTTTGTCCTCATGCTGTCATAAGACCAAGATTATTAACAGAAGAAGAAGTAGAAAAAGGGGGACAAGAGGTAAAAGATTCGGTAATAAAAACATCTTTAGGAGACAACTTATCCTTTACGATTACGGTTAGTTTAAAAGATTGTACGGGTTGTGGATTATGTGCATCTGTTTGTCCTGGTAAAAAGGGAGAAAAAGCACTTGAGATGGTATCGAAGAAAAAATTGATGAGTGAAAGTAATTTAAGAAAAGAAGATTATTTATGGAATGAAGTAAGTGAAAAAGATGTCATGAATAAAAATACTGTAAAGGGAAGCCAATTTCGAAATCCACGCTTTGCGTTTAGTGGTGCTTGTGCAGGGTGCGGAGAAACGCCTTATTTAAAGCTTTTAACACAGTTGTTTGGTGATCGTTTGGTAATTGCCAATGCGACTGGTTGTTCTTCTATTTATTCATCGAGTAGTCCATCAACGACCTATACGGTTCCATGGGCAAGTTCTTTGTTTGAAGATAATGCAGAGTTTGGAATGGGAATGAAAGTGGCAGATACTGTTAAGAAGAATCAAATTAAAAAGATCATAGAAGAAAATCTTTCAAAAGTAGAAAAAGAGGAAAAGAAAATCTATCAAGATTATCTTGATCATGTAGATGAAGAAACAGGAAAAGCTCTTCTTGCTGTTATTCCGCATACAAAAATAAAACCTTTAAAATCACTCAAACGTTATATTTTACCAATTTCTCTTTGGAGTATTGGAGGCGATGGTTGGGCTTATGATATTGGCTATAGTGGAATTGATCATGTTTTAGCAAGCAATATCAATATGAATATTTTAGTTCTTGATACAGAGGTGTATTCCAATACCGGAGGACAAGCGAGTAAATCAACAAGAGTAGGTGCGGTATCGAAGTTTGCTGCCAATGGAAAGAAAACCATGAAAAAGGATTTAGCAAAAATTGCTTTGACGTATCCCAATGTCTATGTAGCGTGTATTTCTTTAGGAGCCAATCCACAAGCTACCATCAAAGTATTAGAAGAAGCAGAAAAATACGATGGACCAAGTCTTATTATTGCTTATTCTCCATGTATTGCCCAAGGTATTTTAAAAGGAATGCATAATTCCGTCGAAGAGATGCGTCTTGCGACAAAATCAGGTTATTTCCCAATTTTCCATTACAATCCAGAAACCAAAGAGTTCAAGATGGATTCGAAATCGGATTTTAGTCGTTATCAAGACTTTTTACAAGGAGAAGATCGCTATCATTCTTTGGAAAAAATTGATAAAAAAGAAAGCAAAAGGTTATTAAAAGAAAATGAAGAAAATGCCAAAGCAAGATATGACTATTATAAACAACTAGAAAAGAAGAAAGAAGAGTAAAAAGACTTGTTCTTCTTCTTTTTTCTTGTTATAGTAAGTATGGAAGTAGGTGTAGTATGAGAAATGAGAAAGTACCCAATCATTTAGGGATCATTGTAGATGGAAATGGTAGATGGGCTGAGAAAAGGGGATTAAATCGCAGTTTAGGGCATAAAGAAGGGGCTGATAATTTAAAGAAATTACTTCTTTATATTTATGATAAAAAAGTACCGTATGTTAGTATTTATGCTTTTTCAACAGAAAACTTTAAAAGAGAGAAAAGTGAAGTAGATTTTTTAATGAATTTATTTGTAACTCTTTTTACAAAGGAATTTTTAACATTAAAGGAAAAAGGTGTGAAAGTAGTTTTTTCTGGAAGACGGGATCCGCTTCCTAAGAAAGTTCTTAAAAGTATGGATTTCTTAGAAGAAGAGACCAAAGAGCAGAAAAATGGGGTATTAAATATTTGTCTTAATTATGGAGGACAATATGAGTTAGTGGATGCCGTAAAGAAAATAGTAGAAAAAGGAATCAAACAAGAAGAGATTACAAAAGAAGTTTTAGAAGAAAATCTTTATCAAACGCTACCACCACTTGACTTTATTATTCGGACAAGTGGTGAGATGCGAAGTAGTAATTTTATGATTTATCAAAGTGCTTATGCAGAATATTATTTTCCGGATACTTTGTTTCCTGATTTTCATGAGGAAGACTTTGATCGGGCAATGGATGTATACAATAAAAGAAATAGACGATTTGGTGGAAACTAAGTCGTTTTCTTTACATACTTGACAAAAAAGAAAGGAAAAAAAAGAATAATCTTTTCTTTTTATGATATACTTAAGGAAATAGGAGGAGATTATGGTAGAAGAAAAGAAAAAAAATGGGAGTGTTGTCGTTACTATTTTTTTGGTATTAATCATTATTGGACTTATCTTTTATATTTGTTATGATAAAGGACTTATTTTAAAACAAGAAAATAAGAAGAATAGGGAAGAGACAAAAGAAGAAGTAGTAGATAAAGAAAAAGAAGAAGTGGAAAAGGAAGAAGAACTTGATATTCATTCTATTTTGGTACAGGAATTATATAATAAAGTATCTGATACAACGGATGAAATATCATGGAATCGTTATCATTACTTTTATGATGGTTCTATTAATAACAATTATGGACTTGCTGATTTTATTTCAAAAACAGGAAGTGAAATTATTAAAATGCGTTTGGTAGGAAAAAATCTTCGAAAAAGTAATGATGCATCTGTAGATTGTACAAAGGTTCCAGATGAATTTGTAGAAGGTGTAACCTATGAAAGTGTATGTAAAAAAGATGAAATAACATTGTTTAGTATAAATGGTTATAAAAAAGAGGTTGTAGAGAGAACTTATCAAGAATTGTTTGGTAGTGATCAGAAAGTTGATACTTCTATTCCTATTGGTACCATAAATGATTTATCAAAATTTGTATATGTACCTTCTCTTGACATATATGTAAAATATCTATCCGATAATGCTGGTGTTACAAATGCTGGAGGATATAAAGGCACATTATCAAAAGCAATAAAAAATGGGAAAGAAATAAAAATTTATGAAACAGTAGAAGAGTATGAATCTATTGATTTTACTCCTAATAATTTACAAAAAAAGGACACTTTCACATTTGTTTATACCTTTGAACAAGAAAATACTGGTAATTATAAGTTTGTAAGTAGAATAAAAGAAAAGGCATAGATTGGAGGAAATTATGGTAGAAGAAAAGAAAAAAAGTGGGAGTGTTGTTGTTACTATTTTCTTGATATTAATCATTGTTGGACTGATCTTTTATATTTGTTATGATAAAGGACTTATTTTAAAACAAGAAAATAAGAAGAATAGTGAAGAGACAAAAGAAGAAGTAGAAAAGGAAGAAGAGAAAGAGGAAGAACTTGATATTCATTCTGTTTTGGTACAGGAATTATATAATAAAGTATCTGATACAACGGATGAAATATCATGGGATCGTTATCGTTATTATAATTATGGTAGTAAGAATTATGGGATAGATGATTTTGTTTCCCAATCTGCAAGTGAAATTTTAAAAATGCGATTGGTAGAGAAAAATTTTCGTATTGGTGATGAAGTATCTGTAGATTGTACGAAAGTCCCAGATGAGTTTGTAGAAGAAGGGTTAACCTATGAAAGTTTCTGTAAACGTAATAAAACAAAAGGGGTTGGAACAAACGGTTATAAAAAAGAGACAGTGGAAAGAATTTATCAAGAATTGTTTGGTATGAATCAAAAAATTGATACTTCTGTCTCTATTATAACTTTATATAACTTATCAAAATTTGTATATATACCTTCCCTTGATATGTATGTGGAATATGTGGTAACTGTTGGTGATTCGATTACAGGTCCTGGAGGATATAAAGGAACATTATCGAAAGCAATAAAAAACGAGAAAAAAATAAAACTTTATGAGAAAGTAGAAAAATATGAAATTGCTAATAACTCTACAGATTTTAAAGTAACAGATACCTTTACATTTGTTTATACCTTTGAACAAGAAAGTGCTGGTAATTATAAGTTTGTAAGTAGAATAAAAGAAAAGGCATAGATTGGAGGAAATTATGGTAGAAGAAAAGAAAAAAAGTGGGAGTGTTGTTGTTACTATTTTCTTGATATTAATCATTGTTGGACTGATCTTTTATATTTGTTATGATAAAGGACTTATTTTAAAACAAGAAAATAAGAAGAATAGTGAAGAGACAAAAGAAGAAGTAGAAAAGGAAGAAGAGAAAGAGGAAGAACTTGATATTCATTCTAGTTTGGTACAAGAGTTATATAATAAAGTAGCAGATGAGAGTGATGAGGTTTCACCATTCCACTTTACTCCTTATGTTTATGGTGATAATGATGGATTAGAAGACTTTACATCGAATGGTGGTAATGAAATCATAAAGATGAAATTAGTTCGAAAAAACTTGCGTAAAAGTGATGAGGATATAATCGATTGTAGTAAAGTTCCAGATAAGTTAGAAAGTGATCCGACTTATTCAAGTTATTGCTCTTATCCTGATTTTCAAGCCTATGGTTATAAAAGAAAGACTATAGAAAGAGTTTATAAAGACTTGTTTGGAAATGATAGTAAGCTTGATACTTCTATTGATTTGTTAAATGATTCTAGTTTTATGGTAGCAGATAAATTTGTTTATATAAATTCTATTGATATGTATGCAGAATATGTAATAGAAAGTGGAGGTATGCTTGGTGGCAGTGGTTATAAAACAAAATTGTCAAAAGCAACAAAAAAAGGAAATAGAGTAGATATTTATGAAACGGTAGAATTTTATGGTTTAGAAGAAAATAATACAACAGATATGAAATTACAAGATACCTTTACATTTGTTTATACCTTTGAACAAGAAAGTTCTGGTAATTATAAGTTTGTAAGTAGAATAAAAGATAAAAGTTCTAAAATAAGACTTGTTGAAAATAAAGATTATTTTGTAAAGGATGAATTTCCTGTTGAGAATTTTGATATTACAAAAAGAGGTTATTACGTAGATACCTATAATGAGCCTAATGCTCCATATTTCTATATTATATGTATGGGTAAAAAAGATACGAAAGGATATAGCTTAAAAATAAAAGAAGTAAATAAAGTTGATAAGAAAACAGAAATTATAGTAGAAGAAGTTACTTCTACGAAAAATACGGAACTTAGTCCTACAATTGTTGTAGAATTTCCAAATTATCAAGATGGTATTATAATAAAAAATACAAAAGGTAAAGAGTTTACGGAATTAAAAGATTATTAATCAATTTTCATATCAAGAAAGAACAAAATTTAAAAGGACTGTAATGAAATAAATTTATTACAGTCCTTTTTGTCAAAAAAAGAAGCTGTACCCCCTGAGGAACAGCTTCAAAAAAGAATAAAAAGGGGTTGGCTAGTGTGATACTAGCGACCAATTCGCCTAATTTCCGAATTGGTGCTTTTTATAATAATCATAAATGAAGATTTTGTCAACACTTTTTGACAAAAAAAGAAGGAAAATTTTTCCCTTATTCTTTACATGTTGTTCCAAGTTGTTCATATAAGCTTTTAATGTCTTGTACTTTTATTTTACCATTTTTAATGATGTTTCCATTTGATGAGTCAATCTCAATTAATTTTTTTGTATCAATTTTTGAATAATCAATATCAACGATGGAAGTAAGACGATTTTCATTTACTTTTATATCATAGTTATAATACTTAATTCCTTTATAAGCCTTATACATATTTTCTACTTGTTTTTTATAGTTTTCTAAAATTTCACCTGCTTCTGTTTCAACTACTTCTTCACTATGTACCTTATTTACATAATTATTTTGATAGATGACTTTATAAGTAAGATTTGTTTTAATTCCATTTTTATTCATTGACCTGGTGCAAGTCATTGTTTTTTCTTTTGTAGTCCCACAACCGGTTATAAAAAGTAGAAAAAATAAAACAATCCCCAAAGTAAAATATTTTCTTTTCATAGATTCCTCCTTTTTATTACTGTATCATAAAATTAATTTTTTTCCTACAGCTTTCGACATTTTTTTAAATCTTTTTTTGGTACGCTAATGAGGGTGATAAAAATGCAAAAAAAATTCCTTCTTTCACTTGTTGTTGCAGTTCTTTGTGGTTCTTTTTTAGGTCATACGTTATTTCAAAAAGTAAAAGAAGAAGAAAAAACAGTCTTCAAAGAAGATGTTCTATATTTTTTAGAAGAAGGTGTTTATGATAATGTAGAACGTGCAGAAAACGCTACCAAAGACATTGATACAAAGGTAATTGTAAAAGAAGACAATAACTATTATGTCTATCTTGCGATTACCTCCAAAAAAAGTCATATCGAACGATTAAAAGAATTATATCCAAAAAAAGACATTACTGTAAAAGAGATGCAGGTGGAAAACAAAAGCTTTAAAACCATTTTAGAACAGATGGATGGTTTGGTAGAGAAGACAACCACAAAGGAAGAATTAGAAACCATTAACAAAGTTATTTTAGCAAATTATGAAGAAATTATTTTAAAATCTTAAAAAAAGTAATTTTATTTGATTATAATAAATTGAGGTGATGAAGTTGAAAGTAAAAGAAATACCAGAATTAGAACGACCAAGGGAAAAATTAATGCATTTAGGATGTGAAAATGTATCGACAAGTGAACTTCTTTCCATTCTTTTATCAAGTGGTGTCAAAGATAAAAATGTAATGGAGTTATCTTTTGAACTCTTAGCGAAACTAGATTCCATTCATGATTTAGCGATCATTGGAAAAGATGAGTTATGTTCCATCAAAGGAATAGGAGAAGCGAAAGCTGCTGTGATTCTTGCGGCGATTGAACTTGGCAAACGTATCTTTTTAACCAAAAATGAGAAGAAAGTAAAATTAAACACAGCCCAAGATGTATTTGAGTATAGTAAATATTTGTTTCAAGATAAAAAGCAAGAACTCTTTTATTGTTTTTATGTAGATCAAACAAGAACTTTAATTACAAGTAAATTACTCTTTAAAGGAACGATGGACCGAAGTAGTGTTCATCCAAGAGAGGTCTTTAAAGAGGCATATAAAGTATCAGCTTGTGGAATCATTTGTGTTCATAACCATCCATCCGGAAATGTCATGCCAAGTGGAAAAGATATTGAATTTACCAAAGATTTGATTAAAATTGGAAAATTACAAGGTGTTTATATCTTGGATCATTTGATTGTTAGTGAGCATAAATACTATAGTTTTGGAGAAAATAGTAACAGATGTAGTTGAAAAATTTGAAAGATATCGGTATACTTATAAGAGAAAGGCCTGGTGATACTTATGTATCGTAAGAAAAAGAAAGCAAGAAAATTGATTTTAATTGGTTGTATTCTTTTTGTATCTTTTTTTCTTCTTTTCTATTCGCTTTCTTCGAGTCGTAAACTAGGTCCTGTAGAAAGTGTTTTAAAGGATGGGGCAACCTTAATAAGTAAAGTATTTATGGCACCTTTTACGAGTTTAAATGGAGAAAAGGGAGAAGATGCTAGTAAAAGTTATACCATTCAAAAAAATTTAAATGTTCATTTACAAGAGGAAATTGAAGAGTTACGAAAAACATTGGAATTAAACAAAACATTAACAGACTATAGTGTTGTAAATGCTACTGTATTAAATCGAAATCGTAGTTATTGGTACCAAATCTTAACCATTGACAAAGGAAAAAAGGCAGGATTAAAAGAAAATATGGTTGCAATTACCAAGGATGGTTTAATTGGAAAATTAGAGCAAGTAACGGCATATTCTGCGACAGTAAAACTAATTACTGCCAATGATGTTAATCATAAAGTATCTGTATCCATTGCAACAGGAGAAGAAGAAGCCCATGCTATTTTATCAGGATATGACAAAGAAAAAGATGTAGTGTTAATAACAGGAATTGATAACAATGTAGAACTTCATGAGGGAGATGTTGTAACAACCAGTGGACTTGGTGGAATGTTTCCAAGAGGAATCTATATTGGTGTTGTAAAATCAATCGAAGAAGATAAGTATGGAATCAGTCGAACCATTGGGGTAAAAACGGCTCAAGATTTTAATAAAATTCACTATGTTACGGTATTAAAAGAAAGGAGTAAAAAGTAATGTTTGTATGGATTTCTTTGATTGCTTCTTTTTGGTTGGATGGCGTCTTGTCTAATTTTTTCCCTTATATGGTAGGAAATCTTTCTCCTTTTACTAGTTTTTTTACTTTAATATCGTTAATTGTTATTTATCCTTTTTTTCAAAAAAGAGAAAAAAAATATTATCTGATCGTTTTCTTTACTGGTTATCTTTATGATTTGTTTTATACCAATTTGTTTTTTACCCATGCCATTATCTTTACTTTTCTTGCTTTTATCCTTTCTTGGTACTATAAAAAAATAGAGATCAATATGGGAACTTTTTTCCTACTTTTAATTCTCTTACTTTTCCTTTATCAATCGTTTTATGCTTTCCTTTTGTTCTTATTTAATATTGTACCAATTACAATCTCTTCCGTTCTTTATTTATTTTCATCCAGTCTTATTTTAAATCTTTTTTATGGAGAAGCCTTATATTTACTAGCAAACTTATCAAAGCGAAAAAGACATGTTAATTAGTCTTTTTCTTTTTCTTTCGGCATAAACTAGGTTAGGTGACGAATATGGTAGAATCGAAATTTATGAAGAAAAAGAAAAAGCAAAAACAAGACAAAATGATAAATTTTATCCATCATTACATTACAAAAGTTTTAGTAACCATTATTGTCCTTCTTCTACTATTGATTGCTTTCAAATGGAATATAACTTTCAAACAACAATTTAATCAGTATGTCTATCATACGAATTTTCCTTTTAGTCGTGTAAAGGAATTTTTTAAAAAATATATAAAAAGTGATGCTGCACTTCAAAAAATAGAGAAAGAAGAAACCCCTGTTTTTGAAGAAAAACTATCCTATAGCAAAGAAAGTTTATATCAAGATGGGGTAGCGCTTACTGTTTCTAAAAATTATATGATTCCATCTCTTGAAAGTGGAATTATTGTATTTATTGGAGAAAAAGAGCAATATAACCAAACCATTATTGTACAAGGGATGAATGGCGTTGATGTTTGGTATGGAAATGTTCAAAATGTAAGTGTTAAATTATATGACTATGTAGAAAAAGGATCTTTTCTTGGTGAAACCAAGGAAAAAACACTATATCTAGCATTTCAAAAGGATGGAAAATTTGCAAATTATAAAGACTATCTTAAACAAAATTAAAATTCATAAAAGTTGTTATCTTATTCTTTTTCTTGCTTTTTTAATGGGAGAGTTTCATGCTGTTTTCTTTTGTTCCCTTTTTTTACTGGTGCATGAGTGTGGACATTTTTTTACGGCTCTTCTTTTTGGGTGGGAAGCAGACTCCATTACCTTTTATCCTTTTGGTGGAATATCCAAATTTACGACTGATGTCAATTGTCCAATTTATCAAGAAGCTCTTGTTTTAATGATGGGACCCGTTACTCAGTGCATTTTGTTTCTTTTTTTAAAGACTTTACCCTTTCCATCCTATCAAGCTTTTTTATTCAAACAAATTCACTATAGCCTTCTTTTTTTTAACCTTCTTCCTTTTTACCCTTTGGATGGAGGTAGAATCTTACAAGTTTTTTCTTGTTATTTTTTATCGTATCAAAAAAGTTATACTTTTATTTTAACAGTATCCTATAGTATTCTTTTCCTTCTTTTATTATTGCTATTCTTTCTTCCATCTATTTTTCTTCTTTTGCTCTTTTTTCTTTTGCTTTTTCGTTTTATCTCAGAAAAGAAGAATATAAAGTACTACAAAGAAAGATTCTTTTTAGAACGGTATTTGAAAAAATATCCCTTTAAAAAAAGAAAAATAGTAAAAAATGAGAAAGATTTTTTTCGCTCTTACAATCATATTATAAAAAAAGGTGTGTGGTACCAAACAGAAGAAGAATATTTAAAAGAAAAATACAAATAATAGTAGAAAAGATAAGAAAAATATGATAGGGTAATAGTATTAATGGAGGTCTTATGGAAACATTAAAAGATACTTTTCGTTATTTGGTTGGTGGCTATTATGGTGTGTTAGAACTAGATTCTTATGAATTAAAAGAATATGTTTTAAAAGATATTGAAAACTATATTATTTCGTTTATAGAAAAAAATAAAATCGCAGATTTTAACTATCAAGAAGAAGCAGAAAAAGTAAAAGAGCAACTGGATCTTAAAACAAAATTACAAGATAGTCTTTTGGTACTTTATAAAATTGATGCACCGATGGATTTAATTTGGATGATCAAACAAAAATTAAAAGAATGGAAATAATTTACAAAATAAAACAAATCTTTTGAAGCATCCTATAAAGGGTGATGAACGTGAAAAAGGTTGTTTTTTTTCTTTTTTTGTTTTTGCTTTTCTCTTTTCCAAAAATAAGAGCAAAAGAAGTAACCATCGAAAAAGAAGAAAAGGTAAGGGTTAAAATTTCCTTTTTAGAAACGAGTGTTACGACAAGAAATTTAAGTGCGAAATTACTTAATATTCCTTATACTTTAAAACATGCAAATACAAAGATAAAATTAAGCTATCTTGATGATACCATAAAAAATAAAATAGAGAATTTACCTTTTTATAATCTTTCTCAATTAGAAAGTGATTATGAAAAAGTATTAAAAGAGTATGGTCTTTATACTGATATAGAAAAGATAAATGTTTATGGTGTTTTATTAAGTGAAGTTGTAATTGATACGGAAGAAAAGTATTTGGAAACATTAAAGAATTTGTCATATGAAGTAAAAAAAATAAATCTATCTTGATGTTTTATTTAATTGGTGATATATTTATATTGTAAATACGAAAGATATGTATAGGAAGGAGAATGGAGAAGTAAGTGGAAATCAGTAATTATGAAAAATATTTGCCTATTGGTACAATTGTCCTATTAAAAAATGGGACAAAAAGAATTATGATAACAGGCTTTTGTTGTTTTGATTCTTCTAGTGAGAATAAATTCTACGATTATAATGGATGCTTATTTCCAGAAGGAATTATGGATTCAAGTAGAAATTTACTGTTTAATCATGATCAAATTGATAAGATTATTCATTTGGGATTAATTGATGATGAAGAAGAAAAAACGTTTAAGAAACAATTAAAAGAAATGTTACAACAATTAAAAAATAGTATTTAAAATGAAATGGAGGATGAAAAAAAATGAGTTTAAATCATAAAGTAAATAACGTACAACAATTATTAGATGATTCAAAAAAATTATTAACAGAGGTTACAAATGGAGGGGATGCATCAGCATATTCTATTATCAAAAATTTGCATGATGCCTATGACAATTTAGTAGCAAATTGGAAAGGACCAGATGCTGGAGTACAAATCAATAACTTGGTAACAGTTTATAATGGTATGGTAGAATTTCGTTTGAAAATGGCCGATTTAGCTATATCAGCATATTCTGTAGGTATTTATTATCGAAATATTCAAAGTGCGAATGGAGCAGGTGTTGATGTACCATCTCCTTTAAGTGATGATATTTCACCAAATACAGAAAGTCCTTATGAAGATAATAGAGATACGATTGATATTACTCCAGAGGCTATGGAAGGTAAAAATAATATAGATAAAGCAAATAATAGTTTTGGAGAGTTAGAAAATAACTTTAGAGAATTGATGAATTCTATTTTTGGTAATTGGACAGCAGGTGATAGAAGAAGTGACTTTGAAGAATATTTTCGAGATTTTTCTTCAAAATTTAGTAATTATCAAGAGTTACTAAACAATATTACAAAAAATATAACATCCGCTTTGGAAAATTATAATGGTTAAAAATGAATATGATGTTTTCATTACATTCATTTTTTCTTAATTATGTAAAAATAGAAGAAGAGTAGGTGAATAAAATGGATGAAATAAGCATTGATACATCTTCTTTAAATGAAGTATCTTCTGATGTTGATCGAATCATACAACAATATACAAGTGGTAAGTATTGTATGGAAGCATTACTAAGTGGTATTCCAGAAGAAGCAGCTGGTTATGATATTTCAGGATATGTTAGTCAATATAATGCGGCAGGTTCTTCCCTTGATGCTATTAGAGGACATGCTGGTAATATTCTTTCTGCAATCAGTGCTTTTGATGCTGGAATACAGTTTCGAGATACGGTAGGTGTTGCTTTGTTATCACTTCTTGAAGGTGGTCTTTCTTTTGGTCAAGATATTTATAAATTGTTAACCGTATTAGAAAGTGCGACTTGGTCAGTGGCGACAGTTCCAATAGATGCGATAAATTTTATTGGAAGTTTGCTCACAGGTGATCGTTATAAGTCTATGACAGAGGAACTTTGGGATGCGACAGGAGCAGAGATTTCAAAAAATTATGTTACAAGTGCTTTTAACAAATTTTATGACAGTAAAGGGAAAACATTAAAAGAAAATGCTGTTGCTTTTGAAAATGTAAGAGGAGTTAGTAGTATTATTGGAACTGCTGCTGCGGATGCTGTATTTACTTACTTAACTTTTGGTTTGGGAAAAGCGGCAACCGGTGCTACGGAAGCTTCTAGTGGTTTAAAGAACTTTGTAAAATTAACAAAAAACAGTGCGACTTTGGTAAGTCAAACAGGTTCTGCTATGGATAAGGGTACTTCTGTTAATCGATCTCTTGCCTATGGTACTGTCTTTGTCGCAGCCAATATGGCTTTAGGTGGTGCGAGTGGAAAGTTTAATGAAGCAGCTGCAACAATTGGTGAGAAAACAGAAAGTGTTTTGTTAAAAAAAGGAATTACAACCGCTGCTACTTCTGTTAATAGTGCTGTAAAAACGGAAGTCCAAACGGATACAAAATTGATATATGATTATGATAGTGATCAAAGTTTTGTGGAAAATGTAAAAGAACAACATGAAGGAGAAGGAGATAATTTTGTAGAAAAAATGGTTGCGGCAAATGTAACTTCTAGTATGCCTTCTGCTACTACTACTACTACTTCTTCATCGTCTTCTAATTCTAATGCATCAAATTCTTCTAGTAATAATGATGCAGAATAAACAATCGTGAAAAGAAAAGGTGATGTGTATGCAAAGTTCTTATTATCTTGAATTAATGAGAGAATATAATGAAAAAGTAGAACGTTATACTGAGAAAAAAGAAAAAATTGATAATTATGTAATGAGACTAGAGGAAGCAAGTAGTTTAAATTCTGAATTAAGTGGTCTTTGTTCTTCTGCTTCTTCTGTTGCAAATGATGTTAGAGTCGCATCGTCTGGGTCTTTTGACAATGGCGAGTTGTCGGGTTTGTCTGCTTCTTTTGGCGCTATTAGTAGTGGTTTATCGGAGTGTTCTTCTCATTTAAAGATGAAGTCAAGTAAATATGCACAAGATATTTCTACCTATCAACAAAAGTATAGAGGAGCCGTCCAACTTTATAATTATTATTTGAGTATTGGAAAATAGAAAAATTTCTTGTCAGTTCTCTATTTTTATGATATAGTAGGGAAGAAAACAGATGCGAAAGACGGAAATAAGGAAACTAAAAAGAGACTTCTTGGTTG
>CANQYK010000003.1 GCA_947628065.1 uncultured Bacilli bacterium
GACGTTTTAAGCAATAATTTATGTTATGTGTGTTATTTATCGAACTTACTTATTTTCAAAAACTGTCCGTAGGTAAGATAAATGTTAAAATAGAAAGTTAACTACTTTCTTTTTTTGTCACTTTTTTGGGTCTTCTCTTTCTTGAAGATAGTATCTATTTTGTCTACAATAAATATAGACAAGGAGAGATATTATGTTTTCAAAATTTAGTGAAGAAGCACAAAAATCATTGATTTTAGCTAGAAAGGAAATGCGTTTATTAAAACATCCATATGTTGGAAGTGAACATTTATTGCTTGCTATTTTATCGATGGATGAATTAAGTCTAACCAAAAAATTAAAAGAATATGGACTAACCTATCAAATCTTTAAAGAAGAGTTAATCAAAATTGTTGGAATGGGAAAGAATAACAACGATTGGTTTTTATATACCCCTTTGTTAAAAAGGGTCATTGAAACAGCTATTTTAAATAGTAAAGAAAACAAAGAAATAGAAGTTAGTGTCAATGAGTTATTTCTATCCTTACTGGAGGAAGGAGAAGGGGTCGCGATTCGTCTATTAATTGGAATGAATATCGATATTGATGAGTTATATCAAGAGTTTTCCACCAATTTTGGGGATAAAAAAAATAGTGGTTTGAAAAAATTATTAATTGATGAATTTTCCGTTAACTTAAACAAACGAGTGGTTGGAAATGAAATCGATCCTGTTATTGGTCGGGATGTAGAGCTTGATTATATGATTCAAATACTATGTAGAAGAACCAAAAACAATCCCTTATTGATTGGAGAAGCAGGTGTTGGAAAGACTGCCATTGTAGAAGAGCTTGCTCGTCGTATTGTTGAGAATAATGTACCAAAACCATTAAGAGGGAAAACGATTCTATCTCTTTCTATGGCAGGACTTGTTGCAGGTACGAAATATCGTGGTGAGTTTGAAGAACGAGTTGGTAAAATCTTAAAAGAAGTAGAGGAACATGATGAAATTATTGTCTTTATTGATGAGATTCACACTTTAGTAGGGGCAGGTGGTGCGGAAGGTGCGATTGATGCCTCCAATATCATAAAACCAGCTCTAGCTCGTGGTAATCTTCATTTGATTGGTGCAACAACCATGAATGAGTATCATGAGTTTATTGAAAAAGATAAAGCCTTAAATCGTCGTTTTCAACTGGTAGTTGTTGAAGAGCCAACCAAAGAGAAAACAAAAGAAATTTTAAAAAAGTTGAAACCTTTATATGAAGCCTATCATTCTGTTGTTATTACCGATGAAATGATTGATTTAATAGTAGAGTTATCCAATACCTATATTTATGATTATTATCAACCAGATAAGGCCATTGATATCTTAGATGAGGTATGTGCGAAAGCAAGCTTAAAACAAGATCGAAAAGATACCCAATTAAACAAATTAAATCAAGCCCTTCAAAAAGTAATGAAAGAGAAAAAACAAGCCATTTTAAATCAAGACTTTAAGAAAGCATCCAAATTAAAACAAAATGAAAGAATGCTTGCCAGTCGTAAAAATGAATTAGAACTTGCTTTACTAGGAAAGAGAAAGCCAAGAAAAATAACCAAAGAAATGATTGCGGATGTAATCTATTTAAAAACCAAAATACCCGTTTATGAAATTATTAAAGGAAGTAAAAATACGCTTTTAAATTTAGAGAGTTCTTTGTGTGAGAAAATAATTGGACAAGATGAAATTATCAAAGACTTATGTAATTTAACCAAAAAAATCCAATTGGGGTTCCAAGAAAAACCAAAAATTCATACCTTTTTATTAAGTGGGAAAACAGGTGTTGGAAAGACATTATTAGTAAAAGAATTCGCATCACTTCTCTATGGGCAAGATAACTTTATAAGACTTGATATGAGTGAATACAAAGAAGAGCATTCGATTAGTAAAATTATAGGGGCTCCTCCTGGTTATGTTGGATTTGAAAATCATTTTACTATTTTGGATCATATTCGAATGCATCCTCATTCTGTTCTTTTACTTGATGAAATAGAAAAAGCAAGTCCTGCTATTTTAAAGCTTTTTTTACAAGTTATGGATGAAGGATATTTAAAAGATTCCAAAGGAAGAAAGATTCGCTTTGATAATGTATTTTTATTTATGACAACAAATTTAGGTAGTAGGAAAGATCATCTTGGTTTTACCATGGATAAAAATGAAAAGAACGAAGAATTGGAAAGCTTTTTGGGTGTTGAATTTGTAAACCGGATTGATAAACTTTATACATTTAAAAATTTGGATGAAGAAGCGTTAAAAAAAATTGTTTCTTATAAAATTGGCATATTAATAAATGCATTTAAGAAAAAAAATATTGAGGTTATTTTATCCCCAAAAATTGTGGATAAAATATTAGAAAGAAGCGAATATGATAAGTTTGGTGCGAGAAGAGTGGATAAAGTAATTGACGATATGGTAACGCCTCTTATTGTTGATGCTTGGTATCGAGGAGAAAAGAAGGTAACGATTTAGGAGAATACAAGTTGTATTCTTTTTCTTTTACACATTCACATGGCATATGATATAATAACGTAAAGAGAAGGTGATTGTATGCAAATATATAATACATTAACAAAGAAAGTAGAGGAGTTTGTTCCAAGAGAAAAGGGTCTTGTTAAAATGTATACCTGTGGACCAACGGTTTATAATTATGCACATATTGGAAACTTAAGAACGTATCTTTTTGAAGATATATTAGAAAAAAGTTTAATCTATCTTGGTTATCAAGTAAAGCGTGTTATGAATATTACCGATGTAGGACATTTAACAAGTGATGCAGATACCGGAGAAGATAAAATGTTGAAGGGTGCGAAACGGGAGAGAAAGTCTGTTTTAGAACTTGCTGAGTTTTATACCAAAGCTTTTCAAGAAGATATGAAAGAACTAAATATTAAATGGCCTGAGATTGTATCAAAAGCAACTGATAATATTTCAGAATATATTAAAATTATAGAGGTATTACTTGAGAAAGGATATGCTTATCAAAGTGGTGGTAATGTATATTTTGATACATCAAAAGTAGAAAATTATTATCAATTAACCAATCATAAAGTAGAAGAGATGGAAGTTGGTGTACGAGATGGAGTAGAAGAAGATCAAAATAAAAAGAACCAAGCAGATTTTGTATTATGGTTTACAAAGTCTAAGTTTGATGATCAAGAGTTAAAATGGGATTCTCCTTTTGGTGTTGGTTATCCTGGATGGCATATTGAGTGTTCTGGTATTAGTATGAAATATTTAGGAGAATACTTGGATATTCATTGTGGAGGAGTCGATAATATCTTTCCACATCATACCAATGAAATTGCCCAAAGTGAAGCATATCTTGGACATAAGTGGTGTAATTACTTTATACATGGGGAATATTTAAATGATACGACCGGAAAGATGAGTAAATCGAGGGGTGAGTTTTTAACGGTTTCTCTTTTGAAAGAAAAAGGGTATTCCCCTTTAATCTACCGATTTATGTGTTTAAATTCCTCTTATCGGAAGGTATTGCTATTTTCTTATGAAGCCCTTGATAATGCCAAGAAAGCTTATTTCAAATTAAAAAAGAAAGTAGAATCGTTAAAAGATGAAGGTAGTTTGGATTCTGATTATTTTACGATTTACGATGAAAAATTTAAGGAAGCATTATCCGATGATTTAAATACTGCCAATGCGATTAGTTTAATTTATGATGTTTTAAAAAGTGATATTAGCGATAAAACAAAATTAGAATTAATAAAATCTTGGGATAAGGTCTTAAGTCTTGATTTAACAAAAAAAGAAGAACTAAAAGATGAAAAAGAGATATTAGAAAAAATAGAATTAAGAAAAAAAGCAAAACAAGAGAAAAACTTTGAAGAGGCTGATCGAATTCGTGAGGAATTATTAAAAGAAGGAATTCGTTTGCTTGATACAAGAGATGGTACAACATATGAGCGAATATAGGAGGTTGTTATGTTTTTTGAGTATGTTGGTTATTTGTTTTTAGTGGGAGCTATCTTAGTTACTGTAATTGCTGATATTATAGTTTCTAAGAATAATAAAAAGTATGGAAAAGTAGAGATTAAAAAAGATATGACAGGATCTGATATTGCACGGAAAATATTAAAGGAGAAAGGCCTTGATTCTATTTATGTAGTAGAATCAACCGATATTTTAACGAATCATTATGATAGTAGTCGTAAAGTCATTCGTTTAACAAAAAAGGTATATCGTGAGAATACCATAGCAGCAATTTCTATGGCTGCCCATGAATGTGCGCATGCAATACAAGATAAAGAGAATTATATTCCTCTTAAAATTCGCTCTTTCTTACAACCTTTTATTGTCTTTGCGATTAAGTTTGGTTATGCTATTACTCTTCTTGGACTTTTGTTTCAAATATTTCATCTAGCCTGGACAGGAATTGCGATGTTAGTCATCTTACTTCTTTTACAACTTTTCCTACTGCCCATTGAAACTGATGCTCGTGATATTGCTTATGAACTAATAAGAGATCAAGATTTTCTTACGAAAGAAGAACGTGATTTTACGTATGCCATGTTACGATCTATTTCCATGTCTTATGTGGCACTTTTATTAACAACACCAAAAGAAGCAATCAAAAAAATTTGTATGATTCTTTTAAATGATGAGGAGTAGAAAGAAATGTAGTAAATTATATAAAATATAAGTTTTCATTTCGCAAAAACCAAAAAAAATGATTTTTGCGAAATGGATTGTTGTAATGTAAACATGTTATCAATAGAAAAAATAAATGGAATAGGAGTAGAAATGAAAATAGAAGAAATAAATCCTCTTGTGTTAGCATATCTTGGGGATAGTGTGTATGAGGTATATATTCGTCTTTTTTTAGTTGAAAAGAAGATACCAACCATCAAAGAGCTTCAAAAAGAATCGCTTCAATATGTTAGTGCGAAGCAACAAGCAAAATTTTTAAGAGCACTACAAAATAGTTCTTTTTTTCAAGAAGAGGAAGAAGAAATTCTTCGCCGTGCAAGAAATACAAAAGGACACAAGGCACCAAAGAATTGTGATATTATAACGTATAAACAAGCAACTGCTTTAGAGGCCATTATTGGTTATTGGTACTTGCTTCATAAGACGGATCGAATCAAACAAGTAATGGAGAAGATATGGGAGATGGAAGAATGTTAGTATATGGAAAAAATGTCGCACAAAGTATTTTTCGAAAAAAAGAGCTTTATCCACAAATAAAAAAAATTTATATGGATGAGAATCTTTTTTTGAAAATGGAAGATGAAATACCCAAAGAATTAAAACCGCTTCTTAAAAAAAGTAAAAAAAATGAGTTAGATAGTTTGTCAAATGGGCTTCATCAGGGTATAATAATAGACATGGCAAAGTATCTCTATCAAGATATTTCTGTTGTAAAGGAAAAGGATTATTCTTTTTTACTCCTTTTGGATCATTTAGAAGATCCGCATAATTTAGGAGCAATTATAAGAACTGCAACAGGAGCAGGAGTGGATGCCATTATTTTACCACATGATAGAGAAGTTGGGGTTTCTCCTACGGTTGTAAAAACAAGTGCCGGAACTGTTTTTGATCTTCCTTTGATTGAAGTTGTTAATATTAAGAAAACAATGGAAGAATTAAAAAAAGATGGTTTTTGGTTTGTTGGTACTAGTATGGATGGAGAAGATTATAGAAAAATTGATTATCGTGGTAAAATTGCTCTTGTAATTGGAAACGAAGGAAAGGGAATGCGTCGCTTGGTAAAAGAGTCTTGTGACTTTTTAGCGACAATTCCAATGGAACATGATCTTGATAGTTTAAATGCCTCAGTCGCAGCAGGTATTATGATGTATGAGGTAGTACGCCATAGAAAGTAGGTTACATGAATTATAAAGATTATAATGATTATGAGCTTCTCTATTTAATAGAGGAAGAGGATGAAGATGCTTTTGCTTTATTAGAAAAAAAGTATATGCCTTATATTTATAAAGAAGCCCAAACATATTATAAATTATTAAGTAGTTATGATTTACAAGCGTTATCTTTTGAAGAATTAATTAGTATTGGAAAAACAACGCTCCATCGTACGAGTAAGTGTTTTGATGAGAAAAAGAATATTCTTTTTTATACTTATTTTATAAATTGCTTAAGAAATTCCTTTTCTGTTTATCGTAGATCTTTGTTTAGTAAGAAAAATTATATGTTTTCTGCACGACCTAAAGAATATGATATTGAAGATGTGCTTCCATTAAAGGAGTTAGAAAAAAATAAGAATCCATTGTTTCTTTGTGAAAAGAGAGAAGAAGAGGATGTCCTTTATCAATTTATAGTTGATTTAGAAGGGCTAGATCGTTATATTTTTGAACTTTATTATAATGGATTTCGAAATCGTGAAATTGCAGTTTTATTGGATGTAACGGTAACACTTGTTAACAGAGTTGTCTATAAAGTGAAACAAAAATTAAAGAAAAGGCTAGAAAATTATAGCAAAGTAGGATAGAATAAAGATAGGGTGAGTATAGTGGAGAGAACAGTGAAAAATTGGCAAGAAGAATACCATGAAATAGAAGAGTACCAGAGGGTCTTTTATCTTATGGATTCAACTATGAAATACATTCATGAAAATAATTATCAGATTGCAAATTTTGATGGCAATGAAATTATTCTTGGTTTTGATGATCAGACAAAAGAAATTAATTATGTTTTGTATCAAAGTCTTTTACCTTTTTCAAATGAAGCTGTAGAAGAGATGCATCGAAATATTTATAATCTTGCTTTTTTAGCAATCGGAATTTATAGTTCAACCCTTCCTTATTTAAAACCAGAGTTTTTAAAGGAAAATTTTAGTCAATTTGAATATTCTCTACCAAAAGATGATATTCGCTATTACCGGGATGTGATTACTAGAAATAATTACTTTTATTATAGTGATTTTGTAAATGCTCGAAATGAAAGAGAAATAAATACCATCAATAAGGATCTTGAGAAATTAGATGGGAATGGTTCTAGTAAAGGAAGAAGTATGACAAAAGCAACTGTAGCAGGGCGTTATATGAGTGATGCTTATGATCATGCTTTTACAAGTGATGATAATAAGACAGCTGCTTTTGTAACTAGATTTGTATTATCCTTTATTATTATTGCACTTAGTTTATTGATTCCAATTATGGCATATATTTTTGGAATGATAGGAAAGTAAAAGACTGCTTCAAATGGAAGTAGTCTTTTTCCTAGAAAAACTAACAATATTCTTTTCCTTTTATTAGAAATAATAAAGGAAAGAAATAAAAAAGTACCGAATCATCTTTCAAATAAAGATTAAGTAAACCAAGTTATTCAAAATACTTAATCCAATGGGAGATGATTTTTTGCTTAAGATTACTCTTAAGCTATACTAATCGTATCATAGGTTTTCTTATTGGTCAATTTTTTTGCGTTATTTTATATACGGGAAAAGCTTAAATTTATAATTGTTCGATTGTATTTTTTGTTTGCTTTTGTTAGAGTGAATTTATGGAGTATCTGGTTAGTTGTACTTCCTCCCTTTTTGAATAAATATTTTAAATTTTAACTTTTAAATGGGAGGTGGTAGTTTTATGGGAATTTTAATATTATTTTTTCTTGAAAAACTAACTAACATTCTTTTCCTTTTGTTAGAAATAATGAAGGAAAAGAATAAAAAAGTACCTAATCACCATCCTACAGAAGATTAGGTACAACAACCAAACATCTTGGAAGTACCTAACCTCAGGGGGTAGATACTCCTTTTTATTGTATGAGATTTCTCTCATCTACTTGCATTCTATCATAAAAGAACTTGCTTGTAAATAGAAAAATTTGTCTGATCCTTTCTTATTATTGCTCTTAGTTTGTTGATTGCAATTATAGAATATATTTTTTGTTAGGAAAGAAAAGGACTGCTTCGAATGGAAGTAGTCTTTTCCCTAGATAAAATTACCAACATTCTTTTCCTTTTATTAGAAATAATGAGGGAAAAGAATAAAAAAGTACCTAATCATCTTTCGAATAAAGATTAAGTAAAACAAGTTATTCAAAATACTTAATCCAATGGGAGATGATTTTTTGCTTAAGATTACTCTTAAGCTATACTAATCGTATCATAGGTTTTCTTATTGGTCAATTTTTTTGCGTTATTTTATATACGGGAAAAGCTTAAATTTATAATTGTTCGATTGTATTTTTTGTTTGCTTTTGTTAGAGTGAATTTATGGAGTATCTGGTTAGTCGTACTTCCTCCCTTTTTGAATAAATATTTTAAATTTAAAATTTTAAATGGGAGGTGATAGTTTTATGGGAATTTTAATATTATTTTTTCTTGATAAACTAGTCAATATCCTTTTCCTTTTATTAGAAATAATGAAGGAAAAGAAGAAAAAAGTACCTAATCAACCTTCAAGCAAAGATTAGGTACAATATACAGTATTTTGGAAGTACCTAACCTCAGGGGGTAGATACTCCTTTTTTATTGTATGAGATTTCTCTCATCTACTTGCATTATATCATAAAAGAACTTACTTGTAAATAGAAAATATGTTTGACTACAAATTGAAAATGTGGTAAAGTAATTGTGGTATTTCCAGTAATATGTGTTATACTTAAAACTTGAGGAAGGTGTAGTATTTATGGATAAAATTATTGTAAAAGGAGCTCGTGAAAACAACTTAAAAAATGTTAATATTGAGCTTCCGAAAAATAAATTAATCGTTATGACTGGAGTAAGTGGTAGTGGGAAAAGTAGTTTAGCATTTGATACCATTTATGCAGAAGGACAACGTCGATATGTTGAGAGTTTATCTGCTTATGCAAGACAGTTTTTAGGTGGAACGGATAAACCAGATGTTGATTCTATTGAAGGTCTTAGTCCTGCTATTAGTATTGATCAAAAAACAACGAGTAAGAATCCTCGTAGTACGGTTGGAACGGTAACAGAGATTTATGATTATTTAAGACTTTTGTTTGCAAGAATTGGGATTCCTTATTGTCCTAGACATCATATACCGATTAAAAACCAAAGTGTAGAAGAAATCGTAGATAAAGTATTAGAATATCCAGTGGGCAGTAAACTTATTATTTTGGCACCTGTTATTTATGGTGAGAAGGGTACCCATAAAGAATTGTTATCGGATCTTGTAAAAGAAGGTTATGTTCGTGTTCGAGTCAATGGAGAAATGTATGATTTATCCGATACAATAGAACTTGATAAAAATAAAAAATCAAATATTGAGGTTGTAGTTGATCGTATTGTTATAAAAGAAGATATCAGGTCAAGATTAAGTGAGAGTATTGAAAATGCACTTAAATTAGGGCATGGTAAGGTTGTTGTTTCTTATTTAGGTGACAAAGAAGTTATCTATTCCGAAGATTTTGCGTGTCCTTATTGTGATTTTTCTCTTCCTGAATTAGAGCCACGCATCTTTAGTTTTAATGCACCGTATGGGGCTTGTCCTGATTGTAAAGGATTGGGTGTAAAACTTCAAATTGATAAAGATTTGGTTATCCCAAACAAAGACTTAAGTTTAGAAGAGGGATGCATTAAAACATTAGGGGATGATATTGAAAGTATTTATTATAAGCGATTAGAATGTATGTGTAAGCACTATAAAATTAGTACCAAAAAACCATTTAAGAAATTAAGTGCGAAGGAACAAGAACTTATATTATACGGAAGTGATGAACTGATTCATTTTAACTACAAATCAAAAAGTGGAAATATTACGGATCAAGTGGATTATTATGAAGGAATTGTTCGTAATTTGGAGCGTCGTTATATGGAAACTTCAAGTGCTTGGATAAGAGAATGGTTAGAACACTATATGGTAGAGCACGTTTGTGAGACTTGCCATGGCTCACGCTTACAAGATAGTATCTTATCCGTTCTTGTTGGTGGAAAAAATATTTATGAAGTTACTTGTATGAGTATTAAAGATTTGATTGTTTTCTTTGATCGGTTAAAACTTGGTGAAGAAGAAGCAAAAATTGCAGATTTACTATTAAAAGAAATTAAATCTCGTCTTGATTTCTTAAAGAATGTTGGACTAGAGTATTTAACACTTGCTCGTAGTGCAGGAACTTTATCAGGTGGGGAAGCCCAGAGAATAAGACTTGCGACTCAAATTGGTTCTCGTTTAACGGGTGTTTTGTATGTATTAGATGAGCCAAGTATTGGACTTCATCAAAGAGATAATGAAAGACTGATTAACTCTTTACTTGAAATGCGTGATTTGGGAAATACTTTGATTGTAGTAGAACATGATACGGATACGATGCTTGCAGCTGATTATTTGGTTGATGTAGGACCCAAAGCAGGGGATAAAGGAGGAGAGATTGTTGCTTGTGGAACACCAGATGAGGTAATGAAGAATGAAAACAGTTTGACGGGTCGTTATTTAAGTGGGAAAGAATGTATTGAGACACCGAAAAAAAGAAGAAAAGGTATTGGTAAATATATAACTATAAAAGGTGCGAAACAAAATAATTTAAAAGATATTGATGTAAAGATTCCTCTTGGTACGTTTACTTGTATTACTGGAGTAAGTGGTAGTGGGAAAAGTAGTTTGATCAATGAAATCTTAGTTAAGAGTGCTTCAAAATATTTATATAATAGTAAAGTGGTACCTGGATTACATGATAAAATATTAGGATTTCAAAACATTGATAAATTAGTTGATATCTCCCAGAGTCCAATTGGAAGAACGCCTAGAAGTAATCCTGCTACTTATACGGGTGTTTTTGATGATATTCGGGAACTTTTCACCAATACGAAAGAAGCTAAAATGTTAGGTTATGAAAAGAATCGTTTTTCTTTCAATGTAAAAGGAGGACGATGTGAAGCTTGTCGTGGTGATGGGGTTAAAAAAATAGAGATGCATTTCTTACCAGATGTTTATGTGCCTTGTGAGGTTTGTCATGGAACAAGATACAATAGAGAAACACTTAATATTCGGTATAAAGGAAAGAATATTGCCGATGTTTTAGAGATGCGTGTAAGCGAAGCTTTGGAATTTTTTTCCAACCATCAAAAAATAAAAAAGAAATTACAAGTACTAGAAGACGTTGGTCTTGGATATATTAAATTAGGACAAAGTGCACCAACATTATCAGGTGGAGAAGCAGAACGGGTGAAATTAGCCAAAGAATTACAAAAGAAAGCAACGGGTAAAACCTTATTTGTACTAGATGAACCAACAACGGGACTTCATAGTGATGACATTAAACGCCTACTTGCAATTTTACAAAAAATAGTAGATAATAAAGATACGGTAATTGTCATTGAACATAATCTTGATGTTATTAAATGTGCAGATTATATTATTGATTTAGGTCCAGAAGGTGGTGACGGAGGAGGTTCTGTTGTTACCTGTGGAACGCCGGAGGAAGTTAGTAAAGTAGAAAAATCCTATACAGGTGCTTTCTTGAAAAAGATGTTAAAATAGGAGGAGATCATGAAGGTTGTAGTGGAAAACAAAGGAAATGAAAGATTAAATCGTTTTTTAGAATGGTTACTTTATTTTATTAGTTATTTGATTGTTTTTTATGTTATTTCTTTGTTTTTCAAGTCTTTTTATATCGACCCAAAGCATCCTCTTTTTTATTCTTTGATTGCAACTTTTCTTTTGTATGTATTAAATAAAACAGTAAAACCTATTTTGTTTACCTTAACAATTCCAATTACTGGAATTACTTTGGGTCTTTTTTATCCTTTTCTTAACTTGTTTATTTTAAAACTAGCTGATTGGATGTTAGGAAGTCATTTTAACTTGCTTGATTTTTGGGTAGCGCTTGCGATTTCTATTTTAATTTCGGTTACGAACTTTTTAGTAGAAGGTCTTATTATTAAACCGATTATTCGAAGGGTGCAATCATGAGTCGTGTAGCGCTTGATCTTGGATTTATCCAAATATATTACTATACAATCTTTGTCTTTCTTGGTATGCTTTTAGGATGTCTTGTTATATACAAGGAAATAAAAAAAGAGGGCATGGATAGTGATGTTTTTGTTAATATAGTATTTTATTCTTTGTTGTTTGGATTATTAGGTGCAAGAATTTATTATGTTCTTTTTAATTTATCTTATTATCTTAATAATCCGATTGAAATTTTTGAAATATGGAATGGTGGACTTGCTATTCATGGTGGTCTTTTATTTGGACTTTTGGTTCTTCTTTTTTATACAAAGAAATATCATATTCATACATTAAAGTTTTTCGATATTGTTGTTGTGGGTCTTATTTTAGGACAAGCAATTGGACGTTGGGGAAATTTCTTTAATCAAGAAGCTTATGGTGGTATTACGTCTTTGAAGGCTTTATCACATCTTCCTAAGTTTATTGTTGATAGAATGTATATTGATGGATATTATAGGCAACCTACTTTCTTTTATGAATCTTGTTGGGATTTTCTTGGCTTCTTTGTTCTTTTGTTTATCAAAAGAAAGAAATATTTAAAAGTAGGAGAACTTACGGGAAGTTATCTTGTTTGGTATGCTTTTGGTCGCTTTTTTATTGAAGGGATGCGAAGTGATAGCTTAATGTTAGGTCCTATTAAAATAGCCCAAGTGGTTTGTATTGTTATGATTATAATTGGTATTTATTTCCTTTTCTTTAAAAGAAGAAAAGATCCCAAACTAGGATCCTTGTACCAAAAAGAAAAATTAATCAAAGAAAAATAAAAAAGTACTAGTTTTTGTACTTTTTCTTTTGAAAGAGATATTATATTTGTATCAGTAATTATTATTTTCGTTGTTATATTCATCTATGGTGACCCCCAATAATTCGCAGGCTTTTGAAATAGAAATTATTTCATCTGCTTCTAGTTTGTATATGAGTTTTTTAAATTGATATGATTTTTCAGGTTCTATGGGTTTTGGATCCTTTTTTCCAATTTTTTGACTTAAAAAGATATTTAAATTTTTATATAAATATTCTGATATGATATTTAAATCTTTTAAACGGTAAATAATAGCTTTATAACTAACTTTGTACTCATTTTTAAAAGCAGTTAATTCAAAAAAGTTAATATTTTTTCTTGCTTTTCCAAATTCGTTTATTACTGCTTCTTTTGGCATTAACAAAGCACTTGCGAAACGATTGCATAGTTTTTCATGATCGATTTCTTTTTCTTTTATATTTAAGATCAAATGTCCTAATTCGTGGGCAATTGTAAATCTTTGTCTGGCACCATCTTTTATATTATCTAACAAAACAATAATTGGGACATCGTTTACAATTTCACTTAATCCATCAAAATCATCAAAACGGTTATTTGGATTTTTCATTTGAATAATCATGATACCAAGATTTTCAAGCATATTCATTAAGTCTGATATTGGTTGTCGATTGGATATTTTTATAAAGTTTCGAAAATCGTTCGCGGCTTTTTCGGCTTCTTCTATACTATTACATGGATACGTTTTTAATTTGATTTTTTTTGTATTGGTATCATTTAATTCCATAACTTCAAAGTATTTGGCAACTTCATTTTGAATTAATTCTTCTAAAAGACTTAGATTCGTTCCTGTTAATCGTCTCTTTTTTCGAAAAGAAGTAAATTTCATTTGTGGTGCATGATATACTTTTAATAGATCAATGGTTTTAACATTGTATGCATTTGCGAAAGCGATTACTTTTTTTGAATTTGGTAATATTTCCCCTTTTTCATATTTTGAAATAGCAGTTGCGCTCATATTCAAAAGATTTCCTGCTTCTCTAAGGGATAGATTTTTTAATAACCGTATTCTTTTTAAATTTTTACCAATTTCATTCATTTGGATCCCTTCTTTCTGTAGTTTACATTTTATCATTAAAAGATAGAATTGTAAATAAAGAATTTATATAGAAAGAATTATTATTAAAAGGTTAAAATCCCATAAGACCTAGATTATTTGAGCTTTTTTGAATACCTTTTTTGTTAATTTTTTTAAATTTGTGATATTATATATTTGCTTGAGACAAATTAAAGAAAAAGAGATTGTTTTATCATTAATGTTGAGGTTTTTAAGAATGTGATAAACAGTATCTTCAAATTTAATTTATTTTTTTATGCTTTCTTGTAATTCAGTTATAGTAAAATCAAAACTTAAGTTTCCAAATATTGGATCATTCCAATTAATCAAATCCTTAATGCCGTTATTTTTATATTTCTTTTTTTATATTTATTGTATAGACAAAGATTCAAAAACGAATTGCTCTTATTATAATAAATAAGAACTTGAAGTTTTTAGATTTAGGTTGTGGACAAAGTCCTCGGCATGATATAATGAATATGTAAAATTGTGCAGGAGGTTAAATATGATTAGAGTTGCAACCGTTTTTAGTGGTATTGGTTCTATTGAACATGCTTTGGACAGATTAGATATTCCTCATAAAATAATTTTTGCGTGTGATAATGGAGATATTCCTGTAGAATATGATGAAAAAAAAGAATTAGAAAAGATTAAAAAAATGAAATCTAAAGTTGAGAAGAAAAAATATGTTGATAAACTATATGCTTCTCAAAGTACGAAACAAAATTATGTAAAGAAAAGCTATATGGCAAATTATGATGTTAATGATGATGATTTCCATTTGGATATTAAATTATTAGATGGGACTGATTATAAGGACCAAGTTGATCTTTTTGTTGGAGGAAGCCCTTGTCAATCTTTTTCAATGGTTGGAAAAAGAAAGGGTTTAGAAGATGATAGAGGTTTATTAATATTTCAATTTTGTAGATTAGTAAATGAAATACAACCCAAAATGTTTATTTACGAAAATGTTAAAGGCTTATTAAATCATGATGGTGGAAAGACATGGAAGATTATTGAAAATGAATTCAAAAAGCTTGGATATAAAATTTCTAAGCAAATAATGAATTCAAAAGATTATGGAATTCCTCAAAATAGAGAAAGGTTATTTGTAGTAGGATTTAAAGATCATTCTGTTAAATTTAAATTTCCTAAGCCTGTACAACTTGAAATTACAATGAAAGATTTATTAGAAGATAATCCTGATTCTAAATATTATTTAAATGATAAAGGAATAGCATTTGTTACAGATAAGAAAAATCTTCAAAAAAGATTTACACAAATAAATGGTGATATAGCACTTTGTGAAAAAGCAAATCAACAATTTAATTGGCATGGAGATTTTATTTGTGTGGGTCCTAATGAGGTTGACTCAAAATATTTCTTGTCTGATAAGGTTGCTGATTATGTGATGAAAACAGGAACAAAGAACTTTTATTCAAAGCCAGAAATAGACTTAGATATTGCAAGACCATTACTTTCAACAATGGGAAAAATGCATAGAGCTGGTGTAGATAATTATATTTCCAAAGATAATAAAATAAGAAAGCTTACTCCAAGAGAATGCTTAAGATTAATGGGATTTGACGATAGATTTAAAATCGTTGTTAGTGATACACAAATGTATAAACAAGCTGGTAATAGTATTGTTTCAAATAATTTTATTGAAATTTTAAAACAATTAGATATGTCTATTTTTGAGGAGGATTCAAATGAATAATTTTAGATTGAATAATAAAAACTATGAGATTATTGACGCAAAAGAAACGATAACAATACCTGATTGCTTTGTAAAAGATCCGAATAAAATAGGAAGTGGTCATGGAGAAGCAAAATTATATGTAGGGCAAACTACAGATACAACAACACTAGATTTTTTTAATAACTTTGAAGGAAATATTAAATGTGTTATAAAAAAAGAAGATTTACAAACGTATTTATTAGACTGTGAAAATGAGTATTTATATCCTGATCAAGAATATAGAAACAAGGATAGGATGCCTGAAATATTTTTAGAACATAATATTAAGGTATCTAGATTAGAAGAAGAATATTTATATTTTGAAATATATAGAGTTGATGTTAAACCACCAAGAATTTATATTAATTCAAATGATAAAGCATATGATGTGATAAGAGAAATATCACTACCAAATATTTCTTATGTTTCCATACTTAAATTAAAAGATTCAAATAATAATTATTTGTTTTACTTTAGGCCGTTTATCGAATATAATATTGATTCTATTCGTAAAACAGAAGAAATATCAATTGCAGAAGAGGAAAATATTACTACATCTGAAAGAGAATCAATAATAAAATCTAGAATTGGACAAGGAAAATATAGAGAAAAGTTGTTAGAAGAATGTCCATTTTGTCCTATTACTATGGTTAATGATGAGAGGTTATTAATTGCTTCTCACATTAAACCATGGGTAAAATCTAACAAAGAAGAGAAGGTTGATCCTAAAAATGGATTTATGTTAACTCCTACATATGACAAATTGTTTGATAGAGGTTTTATTTCGTTTGAAGATGATGGAACTATGTTAGTTTCACCATGGATATCTCCTATGAATCAAAAAAGATTAGGTATTTTTAATGGTAAAAAGATTAAGGCTTTACCTACGAAAGGAAGAGAAAACTATCTTTTATATCATAGAGAATTTATATTCAAAAAATAAATTTTTTAATATTAGATCGTTAATTAAAAGTGGTATATTCAAAAAGTATTTCTCTTTTTTTTAGTTTTTTTGTTGTGTACTAGATTATAAGATAAGAAAAATAAAAAAATACTAGTTTTTGTACTTTTTTTGCTTTACAATAGAAGAAAAGGAGAGATTACTTATGAAATACGATGTTATTGTAGTTGGTTGTGGTGTTGCTGGTATGACAGCTGCGATTTATTTAAAAAGAAGTGGTCTATCTTGTATGATATTAGAAGGTAAAATGCCAGGTGGACAAGTAGTAGAAAATGATAAGATAGAAAACTATCCTGGTTTTGTATCGATATCAGGAAGTGATCTTGCACTTTCTATTTTAAAACAAGTAAAAGAACAAGGAATTCCTATTTGTTATGAAATGGTAGAAGAAGTTACCAAGGATAAAAAAGTAAGAACAGCAAAAAAGGAATATCAAGCAAATTATATTATTCTTGCTACTGGAAGAAAGCCTAGAATGTTAGGGTTAGAAAGTGAAGAGAAATATCGGAATAAGGGAATTAGTTATTGTGCCGTTTGTGATGGTTCTCTTTATAAGAAGAAAGATGTAGTAGTTGTTGGTGGAGGCGATAGTGCTCTTGAAATGGTCCTTTATTTAAGTCCTCTTGTAAAACATTTAACACTTCTTCATAGAAGGGATACCTATCGGGCGAAAGATACTACAATTGAAAAAATTAAAAACTTAAAAAATGTATCTTTTGTAACTGGTGAGGTAAAAGAATTTACTGGGGAAGATCAATTAAATGGTATTTTATTGAAAGATGGAAAGAAACTTTCTTGTGAAGGTGCCTTTCTTGGTATTGGACAAATTCCAAATACGTCTTTTCTTTCTTCTTTGGGTATTTTAGATGAAGAGGGGTATATTAAAGTAGATAAAGATTATGAAACAGCAATAAATGGAATTTATGCGATTGGGGATTGTCTTAAAAAAGAATATTATCAAATTGTAATTGCTATGGGAGAGGCTGCTTCTTGTGCTCTTACAATAAGGAGGTGTTTTGATGAATAAAAAGGTAGTTGTTTTTGGAGGAGGTACTGGTCTTTCTTATCTTCTTCGGGGATTAAAGGACTTTCCTATAGATATTACTGCTGTTATTACGGTATCAGATAATGGTAGGAGTAGTGGAAAGTTAAGAAAGGAGTTTCATATTCCTGCGGTTGGTGATATTAGAAAAGTAATTACTAGTCTTTCATCAACGGATGAACATATAAAGGAGATGTTATCGTATCGGTTTGAGACAACGAGTGATTTAAATGGTCATGCTTTGGGTAATTTGATTTTAACATCGTTAATTGATATTACTGGTAATTTACAAGAATCGATTCATGATTTATCCGTGTTACTTGATGTAAAACATAAGGTATTACCCTTATCAGAAGATGCGAACATTACATTAATGGCAGAGATGACGGATGGAGAAATTGTGGAAGGAGAAGCAAATATTACCAAATGTCCAAAGGTAATCAAACGTCTTTTTTATAAAGAAAATCCTGTTGTATTACAAGAGGTTTTAACTGCTATTCGTGAAGCTGATCTTATTCTTTTTAGTATGGGTAGTCTTTATACTTCTCTTTTTCCTCACTTACTAGCAGAAGAGGTATTAAGGGAACTGGATCAAACAAAAACACCAATTATGTATTTGTGTAATATTGTAACACAACCGGGTGAGACGGATAATTTTGCAGTTAGTGATCATGTTAAATTAATTAATGCGTATTTAGGACAACATAAATTAGATGTTGTTGTGGCATCAAACTCTAAAATAGAAGAAAAAATGGCAAAGCGTTATGCGACAGAAGAACAAAAGGATCCTGTTTTAATTGATCAAGAAGAACTAGATCAATTAAATGTTGAGGTCATAGAATCAGATTTACTAACTATTGATGATGACACATTAAAACATCATAGTCAAAAGTTAAGTTCTTTAATTTTTTCTTATTTAATGAGGTGATTGTATGTCATTTACAACAAAAATAAAAGAAGAACTTACAACAATATCTTTAGAAGATGTGGAATCTTTGTCTTTGTTATCTGGTTTTGTAAGAAATAATGCTACTTATATTAATGATCATTTTGTTTTGACAAGTGAGAATCAAAACGTAATTACTTATCTATGTAGTCTTATTGATCGTTTGGAAGATGTACAATATGAAATTACGATTACTAGTAGTAATAATTTTAGTAAAAATAATTTATACGTTATAAGGATCGCAAAGGGTCTTGAACGTTTTCTTTCTCTTCTTGCTTATCAAGAAGAGGTTGTTCCTTCTTATATGGTTGAAGATGAGATGGAAATTCGAAATTATTTAAAGGGTGTTTTCTTAAGTAGTGGTAGTGTAAACGATCCAAAAACGTCAAGGTATCATATGGAACTTACGATTTTATATCCAGAAGAAGCGGTCTTTGTTCAAAAACTATTAAATAAATTTTCTTTGAATGCGAAAATATTAAGTCGTGATAGAGGATATATGGTTTATTTAAAAGAAGCAGAAAGCATTAGTGATTTTTTAAAATTAATGGGAGCTATGGATGCTGTTTTATACTATGAGGAAGTAAGGATTTACCGAGATAAAAAAAATGAGACGAATCGTCTTAATAATTGTGAACAAGCAAATATGGATAAGATTTTTAAAACTGCGAAAGAACAATTAGAGTATATCAAAACAATAAGAGAAAACGATGCTTTTGATTTGTTAGATGAAAAAACAAAAGAAGCGATCTTTTATCGGGAAAAGTATAAGGAAGCATCCCTTAGTGAATTAAGTGAGATTATTAGTTTAGAAACCAATCATAAAATAACAAAATCAGGACTGAATCATCGTTTTCGAAAAATAAAAGAATTAGCACTTAAATTAACAGAAAATGAAAAATAAGATGTATAATTATTGTAAAAATTAAGATGAAATATAAAAAGATGTTCCTTTTAACATACATACATGATATAATTGTATGTAGAAAGGAACAAAGAGACAATGAATAAAGAAGATATGATATTAAATTTGGCGAAAGATAATAATGGAATTATCACTACAAAAGAAGTGGTAAGTAAAAACATAAATAAAGTTTTTTTGACACGATTAGTTAACAATAAAAAATTAGAAAGAGTAAAAAAAGGTTTATATGTTTTGCCTTCTACTTGGGGTGATGAATATTTCAATTTAGTTTATGGAAATAATGCAGTTTTTTCTTACGAAACATCTTTATATTTTTTAGGCCTTTGTGAATCTGTTCCAAGTGAATATCATATTACAGTAAATAGAGGATATAATGGAAGTTTAAGAAAAATAAAAAAAGTGAAACTACATTTTGTAAAAAAGGAATTATTTGATTTCGGTATCATTGAGATTAAAAGCCCACAAGGACAGCTTATTAAATGTTATAATGCTGAAAGGTGTATATGTGATTTGCTTAAGAATAGAGATCATCAAGATATAGAAACAATTAAATATGCTATAACGGAATATTTGAAGAATAAAAATGAGAGGAATCTTCCTTTACTTCTTGATTATGCTAAAAAGTTCAATGTTTTAGATGATATTAATAAATATTTGGAGGTGTTAATGTAGTGATTGATGCTGAAGATTTAAAAATTAAAGTAAAGACCAAAGCTCATGAAAATAGTTCGGAGCCTCAAGATATTATGCAAATGTATTTTTTTGAAAGGCTTTTATATAGAATATCTATAAGTACATACAAGCATAATTTTATATTAAAAGGTGGATTATTACTATCTGCAATATTTGGCGATGATCGTAGAACAACACAAGATATGGATGCTATGATAAAAGGAATTCCACTAGATGTAAAGAAGATAGAAAAAGTTATAAATGAGATAATTAATATAGATTGTGAGGATGGAATAAGTTATCGTTTAAAGAGATCAAGGAAAATAAGATTAAATGATAAATATGGAGGAATTAGAGTAAGCTTGATAGGATACAAGGAACATTTACAAGTGCCACTATCTATTGATATAACGGTAGGAGACCCAATTACTCCAAGAGAATTAGAATATAGGTATAAATGTATGTTTGATGATTCTTATATTAGTATTATGGCTTTTAATATGGAAACTATTATCGCAGAAAAATTTGAAACATTCATTTCTGATAATATTATGAATACAAGAACAAAAGATTTTTATGATTTATATATTTTATTAACTAGATATGGTGATAAAATTGATAAAAATGTTTTAGTAAAAGCAATTAAAAATACTTTTGAAAGAAGAGAAACAGATTTTAATATAGAGAAAATTATGTATGATTTTAATCAAATAAAAGAAAGCGATAGGCTCATATCAAATTTTAAAAATTATAAAAATAAAAAATCTTATGTATCTAATATTGAATATGATGAAATAATGAAGGCAATTCATTTAGTGATAGAATTATTACAAAAAGAATTCATTCCAGTTTAATAAAAATGGATAAATTTTAAAATTTACCAAAAGAAATAAGTTGATCAAAATAAGAAAGAAACTAGGAAGATATAAACTGTTTGTAATTATATTAAACCAATCATAAGATAACAAAGTCAGGACTAAATCATCATTTTCGAAAAATAAAAGAATTAGCACTTAAATTAACAGAAAATTAAAAAATTCCGAAATTAGTCTCATTTGCAACAAATTTCGGAATTTTTTAATTTACACAAAAGAAGATGTATAGTACAATGAAAACGAAAGGATAAATCTATATGAAAGAGATACAAAGAGATTTTTATTTAAATCAATTAATAAAGAAAGATGGGAATGGTCAAATAAAGGTTATTACTGGTATTAAAGAAAGTGGAAAATCCTATTTGCTAAGAAAAATATTTTATCAATATTTATTAAAATATAACGATAAAGATCATATTCTATACATTCCATTGGATATTAAAGAAAATGAACCTTTTTTAGATGGGAATAAGTTTATTGAATATGTAAAGTCTCTTGTGAAGGATGATAAAAAATATTATTTATTAATTGATGAAATCCAAAAAATGGAAGATTTCGTTCCAGTATTAAATACATTTCTTTATGAAGATAATATTGAGGTATATGTGACTGGTTCCAATGCAAACTTATTATCAAAGGATATTGTTACAGAGTTTCGTGGTAGAGGGGATGAAATACATGTTTATCCACTTAGTTTTCGTGAATACATGAGTGTGTTTGAAGGGGATCAATATGAAGGATATGAACAATATAGTATTTATGGAGGATTACCTTATACACTTTCTTATGAAACGGATAATGAACGATCTGAATATTTAAAAAATTTGTTTAAGGAAACTTATATTCGTGATATTGTAGAACGAAATCATATTACAAATGTAGATGAATTAAATGAGTTATTAAATATAATATCTTCACAAATTGGTTCTTTAACAAATCCTCATAATTTACAAAATGTATTTAAAAGTGAAAAAAATATTATGTTAAGTGATAAAACAATAAGTAAATATTTGGATTGTTTTGAAGATGCTTTTTTAATAACAAAGGCACAAAGGTATAATATAAAAGGAAAAAAATATATTAATTCTCCCTATAAATATTATTTTGAAGATTTAGGATTAAGGAATGCTTGGTTAAATTTTCGACAAATAGATAAAGGTCATATTATGGAAAATATTATATACAATGAATTGTTAAGAAGAGGATATAATGTTGATGTTGGAGTAGTTGATGTGAGTCAAACAGGAAGTGATAAGGTTCGTTCGAAACAACAATATGAAGTGGATTTTATTTGTAATTTGGGTAGTAAAAGAATATATATACAATCATCTTATGAAATTACAAACCAGGAAAAAGAATTGCAAGAGAGAAAATCATTGGTCAACATTGATGATTCTTTTAAAAAAATAATTATTGTTGGTGATGTTAGTAAGCCAAGAATGGATGAGAAGGGAATTATAACAATGGGAATTTATTATTTTCTATTAAATGAGGATAGTTTAGATTAATAAAATAGAATTTTTATTGTTTGTAGTAGCAAACAGAAAGGAGAAAAATTGAGAGGGGTAGTTAGAATATTTTTTAGTGTTTGTCTTTTGATTTTTATTACTGGTTGTAGTATGGACAAACTATCCACAAAATCTGTGGAGAAAAAGAAAACAGAAGTAAAAGAAGAAGTAGATGATTTGGAAAAAATGACCGATGATATTGTTTCAAAAATGACATTAGAGGAAAAAATTGGTCAATTGTTTTTGATTCGCTATGATGCAGAATTAATAGAGAAGGATTTAGAAAACACACCACCTTCTGGTTATGTGTTGTTTGCAAAGGATATAGAGAATGAAACAAAAGAAAGTTTAAGGGAAAAACTTAAATCTTATCAAGATCGAACAAGTTATAAGCTTATTTTTGCAGTGGATGAAGAGGGTGGATATGTTACTAGAGTTAGTAGATTTCCTTCGTTTCGGAATGAAAAATTTAAAAGTGTAAGAGATTATTATTTAGAAGGCGGAATTGATAAGTTAGTTGAAATCGAAGAAGAAAAAGATCATTTATTAAAAGAGATTGGTGTGAATCTTAATTTAGCGCCAGTGGCAGATGTTTCTCTTGATCCTAATGATTTTATTTATAATCGAACATTAGGAGAAGATGTATCTATTGTATCTAATTATATTAACAGAATTGTGGAAAAAGCAAACAGCCTTAATTTCGCTGTTACTTTAAAACATTTTCCAGGATATGGAAATAATGTTGATACACATACTGGTGTTAGTATTGATGTAAGGAGCAAAGAAGAATTAGAAAAAGATAGCTTACCTCCCTTTGTGGAAGGAATTAAAAGTAAGGTCCCTGTTATTATGATTTCCCACAATATTGTGGAAAGTTACGATAGTGAAAAACCTGCTTCTCTTTCGAAGGCTGTACATGATAAGTTAAGGGAGTTAGGATTTACTGGGATTATCTTAACAGATGATTTGGATATGGATGCAGTGCAGGAGAGTTTAAATGACGGAAATGAGGCTGTGAGTGCATTTTTAGCAGGAAATGACCTTATTATGACATCAAGTTATGAGAAGGATTTGAATGCTTTAAAAGAAGCGTTAGAAAATAAAGTAATAAAGGAAGAAGAAATCGATCAGAAAGTAAGATCCATTATAAAATTTAAACATCAATATGGGATCATTTAATAGATAAATTTTAATCGTTTGATTTGACCTTTTCTAATATAGATACTATAATAAAGGAAGAAATGAGGTATTTAAGATGTCAAATAAAATTGATCAAGATGAATATGAAGAACTAGAAGGAAAATGTAAGAAATTAAAAAGAATTAATAACTGGCTAACTTTTTTTGTAATTGTTGGAGTTTTCGGTGCTATTGTGGTAATAGAATTGTATTTGCACAAAGATGCTTTTGAAAAAACAAATTTAGCAAAAAAATTAAAATCCTATCGTAATGAGATTAGTAGTAAATATAATGTTGATACTGAATATGTGGAAAGTGTTCATAATGCTGCTTATAAATTAGATTTATCCTCTGTTGATAAAACCAATCAGGGAGTTCATCCTAAAGTGATTAATTTTGAAAAAAAGTGGCATGGATATAAATATTGGATGAGTTTTTCTCCTTATCCTGATGGTAATGATAAATATGAAAATCCTTATTTGGTAGCAAGTAATGATTTGATTCATTGGGAAGCTCCAAAAGGATTAAAAAATCCAATTGAAGATACACCAAAAGAGTATGAACATGAAAAAGTATATAATTCTGATCCTCATATTGTATATAATAAGGACAAAGATGTAATGGAACTTTATTTTCGTTATGTTAATGTTAACAAAGATCAAATGATTTTATATAAAAAGACAAGTAAAAATGGTGTTGATTGGACGGATAAAAAAGAAGTTTTATCCGTAAAAGTATCAAAAAAAGATTATATTTCTCCAGCAATCATCTATGATGATGGTATATATAAAATGTGGTATGTTGATAAAAATAGAGTTGTTAAATATACGGAAAGTAAAGATGGAAAAAATTGGAAAAAAGAGCGAACAATTATACTTTATTATCCACAAGCTCATCTTACCACATGGCATCTTGATGTAATAAAAACAGAGAAAGGTTATGAATTGCTTTCTGTTGCTTATAAAAATTGGAAAGATAGGAATGCTATGAATCTTTATTATTTTAAATCTAAAGATAATCAAGATTATGAACAAGGAATTATTATTTTACGACCATCTTTAATTTCATGGGATAATCGTGGTATTTATCGTTCTAGTTTTATTTATGAAAATGGTACTTATTATGTATTTTATTCTGCACTATCTACACAGTTTGAACGTGGAATTGGATTCTCTTATGGAGAGCATATAGAAAACTTAGTGGGTAGTAATATCAAAGAAAAAGAAGAGTAATCTTAAAGTTGCTTTTCTTTCTTTGTTTACTGTTATAAAATTTGAAAATGGAAAAATTTGGTATTTAATAGAGATTTCGTAATTACTTCTTTTACTGAAATAAGATAAAGTTAATACACAATCAAGAAAATAGGTGCGTAGTAACGAAAAAAAACAAATTTTTATCAGAATTTTTCTTTCAAATAAAAAGAAAAATGTGTATAATACAAGTGCATTAGATATGTTTAAACTCTTTGGTTGAAATTTATAATCCAACACATTTTATTTTGTAAGAACTATCTGTAAAAGATAAAGACTTTTTGTCAGAATTTTGATACAATTTAAATAGAATAGATAAGGTAGGTGATTTGATGGAGAAATATAAAATTAAAAGGGTAGGAACTGATTTTAGATTTATACAAAATGAACCTATCGTGCGTGGTTCACGAAAAAAGATGTTAGCTATTACTAATAAATGGGAAATGACTATGTTCAAATATGAACGCGAAGATTATGATTGTAGTGAAGCTTGCTCTGAAAAGTTAGCATATGAGATTGCAAAAGTTTTGGGATATGGTTGTGCTAGAATTGAATTAGCAGTTGATAATGATAACAAGATAGGAGTTTTAAACTATTATTTTTCTGATAGATTTAATGCTCCACATACTGATATTGTTGCATATTTAAATAAAAATACTAAGGAGCGAAATAGTTATTATACTATTTCAAATATTAAATCTGTATTGGATGATATAGATACTGATTTATTTGGAAATTTTATTAAAATAATGATTTTTGATGCATTAATAGGGGAACAAGATAGACATGAAGAAAATTGGGGAATTACAGAAAAGCAAGGAAAAAGCTTTATTTCTCCACTATATGATAATGGTGATAGTTTACTAAGAGAGTTTAGAAATATAGACAATGCTCAAAAATATTATGATGGTACAAAAGACTTTGATGCATATATAGATAGAAGTCAGACAATAATATACAAGGAAGATAATAAAAGTAAATATAAACATTTTGAATTGATTAAATATTTATACGATAATTATCCAAAATATGTTATTCCTGAAATTAATAATTTAAAGAAACTTACTGATGAGATAATAGAAGAAATAGTAAATAAAATACCAGATGAATTGTTGACGAATGAACATAAAAAATATATAATAATGTACTTAATCAGACGAAGAACCATACTATTAAATATAACGTAAAAAGAGGTGATAAGAATGAAAGAAGAATTATGGCTAATTTGGAAAGATCCAATTTCACGTAGAAGATATAAAATTGGATCATTAATGAAAGAAAATAACAAATATATATTTCATTATGTTAATCCAGAATTAAATGATGCTAGAACGGTAGGATTTAAATATTTTCCAGGTTTTGAAGATTTAACAAAATCATATGAAAGTGATGTTTTATTTACAAATATTTTAACAAGATTACCAAATGAAACAAGGCCAGATTATTTAGAAATTTTAAATTGTTATAATTTGGAAAAAGATTCAAATGATTTTGATATTTTAAAAGCAACACGTGGTAGAACATTTACGGATAATTATGAATTTGTTCCAGCTTTTGATTCAAGTAAAATTGAGTTTGATGTGGCAGGAACAAGTCATTGTAGTGATGTAAAAGAATGCATAGAATATCTTAAGGTTAATAAAAAATTATATTTAGATCCAGAACCAGAAAATTTAAAGGATCCCAATGCAATTAAAATTATTTTTAAAGAAAATGGTAAATCATATCATTTGGGTTATGTACCAAGATATTATTGTAAAGAATTATTAGCAGAATTAAAAAAAGGAACTCAATATTCTGCAATGATTCAAAGCTTAAATCTAGAATCACAATTAAGTGATGAGAATATTACTGCTAATGTTAAGCTCATTCTTAATATTTAATTCTAAATACCACATTTAGAAAAAGAGTACTAGCTTTTTGCTAGTACTCTCTAAAAAAATACATCCTTTTAGTAACTACAATTTTATTAAAATTAGAGTAAAAAATAGAGTTAGCTTTTTGACTAGCTCTGTAGAATGCCTAACGACATATTGTATTTAAACAATACCATAAAAAGCATTTCTGCTTTTGTAACAATAATTCTATATTATTGTTATTTAATAGAGATTTCGTAATTACTTCTTTTACTGAAATAAGATAGTTAGTACAAGATCAAGAAATCGTTTGTCTTTTAGGGGGTGAGTAGTAACTAGAAACTCTCTTTTATTTTAGTATTTAGGTTGTGAACAAAATCTTTGGAATGATATAATTATAGTATAAATATTATAAGTGAGGTGATTTACATGAAGCGTATACTTATGAACAAAGATAAAGAAGTATTGGTTGTTGAATATGATACTGCCTCAAGTGTTTTTATTAGAATATATGAAGTTATAGATATTAACTATGCTCCATATATTTTAAAAAGTTTTTATATTGAAGATAATATTAATGATACGCCTTTTAGAACGAATTTAAGTGAATGGTTTAAAGGAAGAGGAATTCCATCATGGCGTGATAGATTAGATTTATTATTACATAGACTAAACATAACTGCACCTTATGAATTGTTGGATAAAGCTTTTGGGTTATCTTTATCCGATCAATATTGGTTGAAACCAGAAGGTAGTAATATTTCTTATGATGATATTAATTTTTTTGATCATGATTTTGATTATGCTGAATTTATGGAAGCATCGTTATCAACGAATAGTAAAACCATTATAAAAGAGTCATCTTTAAAGACTCCTAATAACACAACCGATGGAATGCTTAAAAAAGCTTGGATTATTGAAAATGGTACAAGATATTTATTAAAGGGTGGTTATAAAAACGAAACCTTGCAACCATTTAATGAAGTATTAGCTAGTGAAATATGCAAACGATTAGGGTTTGATCATGTGGAATATACGATAGATACCTATAAAGATATAGTAGTATCCAAATGTCCTTGTTTTATTACGAAAGATACAGAACTTATTACTTGTTATCAAATTAAAAATGATATGAAAAGGCATGATAATTTAGAAGATTATGAAGAGTATATTAAGAAATTAGAAGAGCATAAGATAGAAAATGCTAGAGAAAAGCTTGAAAATATGTTTATTTTAGATTATATCATTATGAATGAAGATCGGCATTTGAATAACTTTGGAATTGTAAGGGATGTTAATACTTTAGAATGGTTAGATGTTGCGCCAATATTTGATAATGGTCAAAGTTTAAATATAGAGTATTATGATGATGAAGAGGTACATATTTCAGGTAATGGAAGATTATTTTATGAAATAAAGCCTTTCGATGAAATCATTAAAATTGTAAAAGATTTTAAAAGAATCGATATCAGTAAGTTAGATGGTATTGTTGAATGGTTTGATCATTTATTACATCAATATCAAGATTTAACGAAAATGAGTGATAAAAGAATAGAAAGATTATGTATTTTATTGAATCGACAAATTAATAAATTAAAAGAATTGATTTTAAATAGTTAATATAATAATATTCTATTTCAAGTGAAGAAGGATTAATGGAAAAAATTGGAAATTGTAATACTAAAAAAAGCAGCTTTAGAGTTGCTTTTTTTAATCATTTATGATTGCAATTGCCATTGTATAATCTTTTTCATGGGAGATTGATAGTTTAATAAAGTCTTTTCCAACACAATAAGGACTTCCATCTTCCTTGTTTAATATTTCAAAATCCAAAAAATGGTAATTTTTGGTATTTGGTAGAGCCTTCATAATTGCTTCTTTTGCTGCAAATCTTCCACATAAATAAGATAGACCTCTTTTTTTGTATTCTTCTTGTTCCTTTTTTGTTAGTACAAGATCAAGAAATCGTTTGTCTTTTTTTTCTAATCTTTTGTTTTCTACAATATCACAACCAATGTTCATGACCTCACCTCTTTTTGTATTATATATAAAAATAAGAGGAATAACAAGTATTGATAATAGTTTTTATGGACTTATTTTTTTTGATATGATATAGTATAGCTAGTAAAAATAATGTATATAAGTAGTTAGGAGTAAAGAAAGTATGAAAACAAAGAAAAAAATAAGTGTTACTGTACCTTGTTGGTCAGAAGAAAAAAGTATTTTACAAATGTATGAGAGACTTACCAAAATATTTAAGAATAAATTATCAAAATATGATTATGAAATTATATTTGTTGATGATTGTTCACCCGATAATACATGGATAGAAATAGAAAAATTATGTAAGAAAGATAAACATGTCAAAGGAATTAAAAATGCTCGAAATTTTGGATTTACTAGAAATGTTTTTGCATCCTTATTATATGGTGATGGGGATGCTACCTTTATGATATTTGGAGATTTACAAGATTCACCAGAATTATTAGAGCAAATGGTTGCAGAATGGGAACAAGGTTATAAGGTTATTGTTGGACAAAAAAAGGGAAGTGCAGAATCTAAATTTATTTATGCATTAAGGACACTGTATTATAAGTTAATGAAAAAATTATCTGATACTGCTCAAATTCAACATTTCAATGGCTTTGGTTTATATGATAGAAAATTTATTGAAGTTATGCGTCAGATTGATGATCCATCTCCATTTTTAAAAGGGATAGTATCTGAATTTGCAATGGATTTAAAAATAATTCCATATGAACAAGCAAAAAGTCTTCGAGGAAAATCAGGTTCTAATTTTTTAAAAACATATGATATTGCTATGTTGGGAATTACATCTTATACAAAAATATTGATGCGTGTAGCTACCTTTTTTAGTGCAATTCTTGGTTTTTTTAGTATTTGTTTAGCTATTTTTGTATTTATTAGTAAGTTATTAAATTGGAAATTATATTCTTATGGTACAGCAGCTATTTTAATTGGAATTTTTTTCCTTGGTGCCATTCAATTGTTTTTTCTTGGTGTTCTTGGAGAATACATTTTAAGTATTAATACGAGATCAATGAAAAGACCTTTGGTAGTGGTAGGAGAAAAAATTGGATTTGAAAAAGAATAAGATTAACCTCTTATTTTTTTGTCTGTAAAATAGAAAATAATTGTATAAATATTGAAAGTATGTTATCCTATATGTAGTCAAAAAAGAAGGAGTGAGTATTGTGAAATATAAGAAAAATTTACTAATTGCTAACTGGGGGGGGGGCAATTTTTACAACTTAAGAAAAGAAAAAATCATCATTTCTTATAAGGAAAACGAAAGATATTAATTTTAAAATAAGATAATAAAGAAATGGTGGTATAAATGAATAGTACGTTATTAAAACTAGCTGAGAGTTGGACAATTAAGAATAGTTCTGTATCAAAGTTAGATGATATTTTAGAATTTATTAAAGAACGAAATGAGACAACAGAAGTAGAAATCAAAAAAATTAATCTTGCTGATTGTGATCCATGGTTTTACGATGAAGTAGATGGGTCTATTCATAATGAAGATAAAAGTTTTTTCTCCATTGTAGGTTGCAAACAAGATACAAAAGAACAACCTATTATTTTACAAAAAGAAATAGGATATTTGGGAATTATTTGTCGTGAAATTGATGGAGTTATTCACTTTTTAATGCAAGCTAAAATAGAACCTGGAAATGTTAATTGTGTGCAAATATCTCCTACAATTCAAGCTACAAAAAGTAATTTTAGTAGAAAGCATGGTGGTAAGGAACCTCCATATTTGGAATATTTTGTAAATGCTGATAAGTATGAAATTATAGTGGATCAAATACAATCAGAACAATCTTCACGATTTTATCAAAAACGAAATCGAAATATGATTCTTCTTTTTCATGAAGATGTTCCTATTCTTCCAAATTTTATGTGGATGACATTAGGTCAAATAAAAGAATTAATGAAGGAAGATAATTTAGTTAATATGGATACAAGAACTGTATTATCCTGTATTCCTTTTTCTAAACTTAGAGCAACTGAGAATGAGTTAAGAAAATTGGAAAAGAAATTTACCAATAAGGCTTTGTTTCGTTCTTTATTTTATGGGGATGAAAAAAATCAATTTCCATCTATTTATTATTATATAAATAATCAAAAAATGTATTATAAAAAAACAACAGAATTAGTTCCATTAAAGGAACTAGAACATTGGCAATTTAAAGAAAATGAATTTGTTTGTTTAAAACCTTATCCTTTTAAAGTTATTTTTTGTGATATTGATATTGAAGGCCGTGAAGTAAAACATTGGAGACAACCTTTAATGGAAGCAAATGGAATTGCTACTTTTGGTTTGCTCTGTTGTGTAAAAGATGGTATTTTAAAATTTGTAGTAAAAGCAACAAAAGAAATGGGTTGTTTTGACAAAATAGAATTAGGACCAACAATACAAGATGAAACGATTTTAGAAAAGAAAACAGATATGATTCGTAAATTTTTTTATGAACAATTAGAAAATAAGGATCAAGTTCTTTTTGATCATTTATTATCCGAAGAAGGTGGAAGATTTTACCATGAACAAAATCGAAATATTTTATTAATGGTTGCTTATGAAAAATTACCACCGTTACCAGGAAACTACTTTTTAGTGGATTTTAGAACATTGAATGAAATGGTTCAAATCAATAATACTTTAAATATACAATTAAGAAATTTATTATCTTTATGGGAAGCATAGAAAGAAAGGAAGGAAATTATGAAGATAGGGATTTTAGGAACATCTGACATTGCATTTCGTCGATTTTTACCAGCTTTGGAAAAAATAGAAGGTGTGAGCTATGTTGGTGTTGCGACTAGAACATTGGAAAAAGGAAAAAAATTTCAAGAAACATATGGTGGGAATATTTATGATGGGTATCAAAAGTTATTAGAAGATGATAGTATTGATGCAGTTTATGTACCACTTCCTCCTGCCCTTCATTATGAATGGGGAAAAAAGGTATTAGAGGCAAAAAAACATTTGTTTATGGAAAAACCTTTTGCAATGAGTGTAGAAGAAACAGAAGAATTGATTAATTTAGCGAAAGAGAACAATTTGGCGATTCATGAGAATTATATGTTTGTATTTCATAATCAATTAGAAGAAATAAAAAAGATAATTACTGATGGAACACTTGGTAATATAAGACTTTACCGAATTGCTTTTGGTTTTCCAAAGAGACAAGAGGGAGATTTCCGATATAACAAAGAGTTAGGTGGAGGATCTTTATTTGATTGTGGTGGTTATACATTAAAACTTGCTAATATATTATTAGGCGGAAATAGTAGGGTTAAAACAGCAATCTTAAATTATGAAGATCCATATGAAGTTGATTTATATGGAAGTGCTACCTTAGTAAATGATAAGGGAGTAACAGCACAAGTATCTTTTGGTATGGATAATAGTTATAAGTGTGAATTAGAAATTTGGGGAAGTAAAGGTTGTTTTCGAACCAATCGTATTTTAACGGCACCAGCTGGTTACGAACCCACAGGAGAACTTGTTACGCAAAATGATACAAAAGAAATTAAACTTTCAAGTGATGATACTTTTTACAAATCGCAACTTAAATTTTTAGAATGTATAAAGAGTAAAGAGGTTCGTGAAGAAGTTTATGAAGAAATAGAAAAGCAAGCACAACTTGTTAAAAAAGTAAATGAGGTAAGAAAATGAAAAAAATAGTTATTGCTGGAGTAACGGGTTTTATTGGTTCTTCTTTATGTAATAAATTTTTAGAAATGGGATATCAAGTAATTGGTATTGGTCGAAGCGATGATACATTGGGTAGAGTGCATCAAAATAGTAATTATATTTTTATGAAGCAAGATCAAATTGATTATAATCTTTTAAAAGATGCAGATATTTTTTATCAACTTGCTTGGAATATGGGATTATACAATACAAAAGATAATATTTTAGCATGTGATACAGAGTTAGAAAATGTTAAATTATCATATGGAATAATGGATATTGCTATAAAAGCAAATGCTAAAAAATTTGTATTTATTGGTAGTATTTCTCAAGAAATGTATTATTTTGATGAAAATAGGGAACTAACCAATGTAAAGGGACGTATTTATGGATTAGGAAAAGAGTTTGCTAGTAATTTATGTCAAAAATTAGCGTATGATGCCAATATAGAATATAACCTAGCTATTCTTGCAAATACTTATGGACCTAACGATTACAATAATAAAGCCGTTAGTCAATTTATTAATAAAATGGTTCAAAATGAAGATTTAAATTTAATATCAGAAAAAGATTTAGCCGATTGGGTTTATATAGATGATACGGTAGAAGGATTGATTTATATTGGTGAAAAAGGAATCAATATGAAATCTTATTATCTTGGACATCGTGAAATTAAAACATTTGGTGAATATATGAGAGCTTTAAAAGAAACCCTTCATTCAACATCAAAATTAAATTTTGATGTTTATGAAGAAAAATTAGGATATGATTATTCGAAAGTAGATTTGGAAGCCTTGTATCAAGATACTGGTTTTTCTTGTCATGCTGATTTTGATGAAAGTATTTTAAAAACAGAAAAGTGGTTAAGAAAGAAGAGGTAATTATGGGTGAAATAATAGTAGTAGGTTCTGGTTTTTCAGGAAGTATTTTAGCAAGAAAAATAGCAGAAGAATTAGATAGAAGTGTAACAGTGGTAGAAAAGCGTTCTCATATTGGTGGGAATATGTATGATTATTATGATGAAAATGGTATTTTAATTCAAAAATATGGACCACATTTTTTAAATACCAATAAGTATTTTATTATTGAATTTTTAGAAAAATATGCGAAACTTTATCCACATCAGACAAAATTACTTAGTTTTGTTGATAACAAATATGTTCGTCTTCCTTTTAATTTTGAGACTGTACAACAATTAGTAGGACCAAAAAAAGCGGAAGGCTTACTTGCTAAAATGAGAGAGGAATATGCTTCGCGTGACCGTGTTCCTATTATGGAACTTCTAAATAGCAAGAATGAAGATGTTAGGGAATATGGAAAATTATTATTTGATAAATGCTATAAAACTTATGTAGCAAAACAATGGGGAAAAACACCGGAAGAAGTTGATAGTAGTGTTATGGATCGTGTTCCAATGGCAATGAATTATGATGAGCGATATTTGAATAAAGATTTTCAATATTTACCAAAAGAAGGATTTACAAAATTATTTGAAAATATGTTAAATCATCCTAATATTAAAGTAGAGCTTAATACGGATGCTTTGGATTATATTGCATTTGATGATGAGAAGAAAATCATCACTTATGATGGAAAAGATGTTGATCTTTTAGTTTTTACAGGAGCGATTGATGAATTGTTTCAATTAAAATATGGTAGGCTACCTTATCGTTCTTTGGATATTCGATATACTTATGAAAAGAAAAAAAGTATTTTACCAAGTGAGATTGTATCTTATCCACAAGCAAAAGGTTACACGAGAAGTACAGAGTATAAAAAATTAACGTATGGAATTGATCAAGACATTAATATTTCTATGATAGCAACAGAATATCCTTTAGAATATAACCCAGAAAATGAAGTAGGAAATACACCGTATTATCCAACCGTAACAGAAGAAAACTTTAAATTATATGAAAAATATAAAAAGGAAGCAGAAGAATATGGCAATATTATTTTGTGTGGCAGATTAGCAGAATATAGATATTATAATATGGATATTTGTATTGAACATGCATTAGAAAAATTTGAGACAGTAAAAGAAATATTAACATAATAGGAGGTTCCAATGAAGAAAAAAGAAAAATTTAAAAACTTTATGAAAAGTGATTTTTTTAAGAGCATACTCATTTATACAGCTATATTTGCAATAGCAATGTTTGTTTTAATTTCTATTTTTACAAAATATGGAAAAGAGTTTTTAGAATATAATGATGGAGTAAATGCTCATCTTGTTTATTTACGATATTATAGAGATTTACTTATCAATTTTATTCGTACAGGTAATTTTTCTCTTTTTACATGGAGACTTGGAAATGGAATTGATTTGTTTAGTAATTATGCTTTTTTTATCATTGGTGATGTTTTTTCGTATTTATCTATTCTTGTTCGAACTAGAAATGTAGAATTTTTATATAATATTTTAATTATATTAAGAGTATATTGTGTTGGCTTATCATTTTTATGTTATACAAAGCATCGAAAGATAAATTGTATTTCTTCTGTAATAGGAGCTATTTTATATACATTTTCCTCTTTTGTTTTATGTTCTTGTATGTCTCAACCTTATTATATTAATGCGGCTATTATGTTTCCTTTGTTATTAATAGGAATAGAAAAAATAATCAAAGAAGAAAAAGTAATTTTTTATACTATTATGGTTGCTTTCATGTTTCTTTCTAATTTTTATTTTGCTTATACATTTTCTATTATTCTTGCTATTTATGGGTGTTTACTTTCTTTTTATACTTATAAAAAAAATGGTGTAAAAAAGATATTGAAAGTATTATTTAAAACTTTATTTTATAGTATATTAGGTATTTTAATATCTTCTATTATATTGTTACCAGTTCTCTTTTCTTATTCTTCATCAGATAGAGTTAAATTTTCTAGTTTTTTGATATATCCTTTTTCTTATTATAGAAATTTTATTAGTAGTATTTTTACCTTTGGTAGTCCTGGATTTTGGACTTTGATAGGTATTCAATCATTAATTCTTATAACAATTCCACTATTTCTATTACGAAATAGAAAAGATAATAAACCATTGTTTTTCTTATTTTTGTTTTTACTTTTAACTCTTTTAGTTCCTAGTATTGGATCTGTTTTTGTTGGATTTAATTTTCCAAATAATAGATGGTCTTTTGTTATAACTTTTCTTTTATCATTTTTCTCGTCATTAGTAATAAATAGTAATTATAAAATGACAAAAAAAGAACTTTTGTTTATATTAATTGGTTTTATAGTATTTTTTGCTAGTAATATCTTTTTTGAAATTACTATTAGTACATTTACACAGATACAACTTTTGTTAGCTCTATTATGGTTATTTGTTTTTTACTTTAAAGATTCCATTGAAAAACTTTATACAAGTCATAAGTTATATAATGCAATTATGCTTTTAATTTTAACAATTAGTACTTGTTTTTCTATAAAATATACTTATGATATTGAAGGAAGAAATCTAATTGAGGCTTATAAGGAAAATGGTGAATTTAGTGAAATTTTAAACACTTCTTATCATTCTATACCAGATTATCAACAAGCTTTAAATAAAATAAAGCAGATGGATACAGGTTTTTTTCAAATTGCTAAAAAACCTTGTATTTTTGAAAATATGTCACAATTAAAAAAGTATAATTCAATTGGTCAATTTAATTCCATTCTTTTCAATGAGTATTCACAATTAAATAGTGATTTAGATAATATTCAATTTGATGTTATTAGAGGAAGTAAGGAATTTGATTATCGTACAAAAATAATGTCTTTATTAGGTGTAAAATATTTAATAAATTATGAATATAATAATATTCCTTATGGTTATGAGAAAGTAAAAGAATATCATGGTGAATCAAATATATACAAAAATAAGTATTATTTACCATTTGGTATATTTTATGATGATTATATTACTTTAGATGAATATAATAATTTATCGTCACTAGAAAAGGAAACAAGTTTATTAAAAACAGTAGCGCTTGAAAAGAAAGATATATCGAATAATATAAATCATTATGAAATTGATTTCAAAAAAAATATAAAGAGTATTCCTTATAAAGTAATTGATAATAAAAATATTATGAAAAAAGGTAGTATAAATATAACAACTAATGTAGATAATTCATTTGAACTAGAAATAGATAATATTGAAAAAAAAGAATTATATATTTCTTTTGAAAATTTAGTGTATCATCCATTTTCAAAAGAGGAGCTTATAAAGATACAAACAGAAAAAAAAATAGAAGAACTTGAAGAAAAAGAATTTACGAAGTTAGATTATGCAAAAATAGTTAAAAATAATAAATGGTATCAGAAAAATGATAAATTTATTTTTTCGGTTCAATTAGGAAATATAAAAAAAGAAAGAAAAATGGTAGAATCAACAAATGCATATTATATGAATGTAACGGATTTTTTGTATAATTTAGGATACTATAATAAAAAATCAGGAAAAATAAAAGTTACTTTTAATAATATAGGAACTTATACTTTTGATAATATTAAAATATATGCAGTTTCTATGGACGATTATGAAAAAGATATAACCAAGTTAAGAAAATCAAATTTTGAGGTTATGAATTATGATAATGGTTATTTAAAAGGACAAGTGAATACAGCAAAAGAAGGAATTTTACAATTTCAAACTATGTATAATAAAGGTTGGAAAGTATATGTTGATGGAAAGAAAGCAGAAGTATTTAAATGCAACAAATATTTTTTGGGAATACGAGTTCCGAAAGGAAAACATAAAATTTATATGAAATATCATATTCCATATTTAAAAGAGGGATTTATAATAACTACTATAAGTTTTATAATTTTTATTGTTATTATATTAAAAAAGAAAAAAATAAAAGTACACTCATAGAAGTGTATTTTTATTATAGTAAATTTGTGCTTTCAGAACGTAAATTCTTTCAAAATTAAGAGATAATTTATTATCCTTGTAGTATAATAGTAACTCCGGAGAAGGATGAGAAAGAGAAGTCATACACAGTGCAGTATAGAGTACTATAATGTACAGACAACAAAGTATAGATATAAGGTTCTAACAGGAAGAATATAAAAAGTTAAGAAAAAGATATTGGGATCAACTTTTATGAAAGTCTAGGTTATTTTTTTAAAAGTGTGGGAAATGTAACGAAAGAAATTATTAAAGATTATATTAATAATCAAACAGAAAAAGAGGACGACATATTCAAAATAACGAGATGACTTCAGTCATCTGTTTAGACTTTCAGTCCAAAAGTAAGCCCTGCAATTTCAGTGCAGGGTGGTTGAGAAAGTTGGTATAACAACAAAAAATACACAGAACCTTAAGATATGTAACATCAAATCAAAAATATGATGAGTACATTAAAAGCTTAGCACTAGTTTTTAATGTTATGCTAAGAAAATTTTTGGAAATAGGTAGAAAGAAATAAATATCTTTCAAAAAATGTGTCAAAAACTCGACATAAATCCACCTTGTGAATATATATAATATGATTAATATGATATTTGTATAAGTTATTTTATTTTGTCTATTGATTCTATTAAGAAATTTGTTTTTTTGAAAATTAAATTTAAAATAATGGATAGATATTTTATGATAATTGTAAGAATTAAGAAAATTCCAAAAAATCCAGATGCTAAGAATAACATGGTTGGCGTCCATCCTTCCACAGGATTTTCTGTAAAGAAGACAACAACTGTATATATTGTTACAAAAACGATAAAGGCTAACATAATCATTGAGAACGTTAAAGTAATTTTATAGCTAATATCTGTAAACAATATCAAAGAGTTAATTGCATTTTTACTTCTTTCTTTCTTTTCTTTGGAATCTATTTGGTCTTTTGTATCATTTTTAACATCGTAATTTATAGAGCCTATTTTTAGGCCACTATTTGCTTGAATTGCTTTTCTATAAGGAACAGACTTACTGATTGCATAGATTCTATTAATTGCTCTTCGAGACATTATTTGAAATGTTTCTGTATCTAGTTTGTAAGCAAAGTTTGAATATTTATTAAATATACTATAGAATAATTTGGATGTAAATTTTCTTTTCTTATTTGGAATTGCATTTACAATATCATATCCTTTCAAAGATTTCTTATAGATATCCATAATGACATCAATATCATAATCAATTGTTACAGTATCAAATTGATATACATAGTCCCCGATTGCAAGATCAACTCCTGCATTCATAGAAATTTCTTTTCCTTGAAAAAAGCTCATGTTAATAACGGTTATACTAGCTTTTTTTAAGTCTTTTGCAATCTCTTTAATTTTTTCGACGGTATCATCAGTTGAACCATCATTAACGAATAAAATTTCATAATTTAAGAAATTGCTATCCAGTATACTGGATAGTTTCTTTATAAAAGAAACTATCCAGTATACTGGATAGTTTCTTTATAAAAGAAACTATATTATTACTATCATTATGAATATAAACAACTGCTGATATAAAATTCTTTTCTTTCATTTTAACCACACATTCCTTTCACTTTGTTCAAGGCATACATAGTCATGAAAATAATTATTTTTCAGACTAGCACCTCATCTAAATCATATATTGTATTTATTTTTCCAGATAAAACACTAATAAACGTTGGATTTGTACTAAATTGTTTTATAACGGTTGGTCTTGAATCATCAATCTCGGATGCTAATAAGATCGGTTTCATGGAATATAGCGATCCAACATATTCAAAACCAAATTCATCTTTTAAATATTTTTTTGCTAAACTAGCCATATAAGGCCAAGCACTTTTTGGCTTTGCAGGGCAATCATTACAATTTCCTAAATTATGTGGTGTACAATATCCTTTTTTCTTTTTGTTTGCTTCTTCTTGACAAGGAAAGGTAGGAAGACTGTCATACGATGTTATATGTGGAGTAAAGGTTACGCTTGTTAGGGAATGATATCCTGTTTTTCCAAATGGCATAATGGAGAAAAATGGTCCATCCATAACAGTGATTCCAACATTTTTGAATTTTTCTGATACGGTACATAAAATGATTTCACATAATTCATATTTTATTTTAAAATGTTCAAACCCTAACATATCTAAAATTTGGTTAACACTACCATAAGTAGCATTTAAAACAAATCCACTTTTGTATGTTTTATCTTTGCTTGTAATTTTGTATAACTGTCCTTCTTTTTCAATTTTTTGAATATCCACATTGAATTCTAATTTAATGTTTTTATACTTTTTAATTTCTTTTAAGAAATGATCTCGTAAAATAATCGCATCGTATGTGTATTCTTTGGTTAAATAACAACCATCACACATTCCATCTTTAAAGTATTTTGATGGTGGAAGATCTTCACATTTAATGTTTGCATTTTTACAGAATTTACGAAATTGTTCTGCATTGGTCCATGAGAATTTAGCACTTGTTGCATATACTTGATCAAAATCGGATAAAATAGAAAAATCAAAATCTTTGTTGAATCGTTCAAAATAGTTTGCAGATTTAATTGCTGTTGAATAAGAACGGGGATAATGATATCCCATATGAACGCGTGCTTGATTAATATATGTTGCTCTTTTAAAGGCTTCATCTTCTTTTTCTAATACAATAACATTTTCCCCTTTTTTTCCACAGTATAGTGCTGCATATAAACCATAGATGCCAGCTCCTATTATGATCTTATCATATTTCATATACTACCTCTTTCTATAGCTGATAAGCTATTTGTAAAATTTTGAATACAATTCATTAAGATAACAAATTGTTTGTTTTACATTATTTATATCATTTTTTTTCATTTCAATGGAAATAAGATTATTGTAATTTCCTTTTACTAAAATCTCTAATAGTTTACTATGAAGCTCTCTTTCTTCAATTAGAGCTAAATTTGGTTCACTAATATGGATGTGATTTATGAGATTTAAATTTGATTCTAAAATTTCTAGGCTTTCTTTATTTTCTATTACGGTTCCTAAATCATAGTTTATTTTAATATTTGGTAAATTGATTTCTTTTACAAATGCAATTGCTTCTTTTGTGGTTGTTAAAAAGTTTGTGTTATAGATTGTAGGATTTGGTTCAATCGCAATTACCACATTGTTATCTTCGGCGTATTTTCCTAATTCTTGAAAGAATGAAATTGCTTTTTTATAATCTTGCTCAAAATTGTTCATATTTCTGTTTTTGGGATTCCCAAAAACAATATTTGGACAATTTATTGTTTTTGCAAAATCAATTGCTTTTTTTGTATATTCTAATAATTCATTAAAGTTTTCATCACTTTCAAAAATATTTTTTGTTTTTCCAAACCAGATGGATTGCATAGAACCAATTTCAAGATGATATGTTTTCTTTAGTTCTTCTTGTATTTTTTTGGCATTTTCTAAATGTTCGTATGGATTTTCTCCAATTAGTCTTGTTGGTGCAATTTCAATATAATGAATGTCTTTGTCTTTTAAAAATTGGTACATTTCTAGATCATTTGAATCATCCCAAGCAATATTAGAAATACATATTTTTTTTGGCTTTAAAACATAGTTTTTAATATCTTCTAAAAGAAAATCTTTGTTTAAAATATATCCATTTTTACCATGGAAGATAGTATCATATTTTGTTTTAAAGTTATAATTTGGAATCTTGTTGTTTAATTCATTTTTAAATTGTTCTTGATAGATGTATTCATATAATTCACTAATTTTGATTGGTTCTGTAGCAAGATTTAAAACTTTTATATTATGTTCAAGCGCAATTTGGATATGCTTCCATAAATAACTTAAATTATAAAATTGAAACGATCCACGACTATCGGTAAAGTTTAGGGCAGAAAAACCAAAAGTTTTGAACATCTCTTTTAACTGGATTTTCTCATCATCACTTAACTCTTTGCATTTATAAAATCCATTTCCTTGATCAAAATAATAATTTTTTAAATTTCCATTTTTTGTAAGTAATTCTTCGTATTTTTCTTTTTTTAATAAACTTGGAATATAGTGAATTAAATCATAAATAAAATTCTTTTTTAGATTTTTTCCATATAATCCTGGTAATCGGACAATTAAATATTCTTCGAAATTTTCTTTTACCCAATTTTCTAAATATTTTCTGTTCTTTCCATAGGCTTCTTCACTTTCTTCTTTGTCATCTTCTTCATCAACATCAATAGGATTTGGATAAACATCAATTGTTGAGATTAAAACTATTTTTTTTGGTTCTATTTTTTTGATGTTTTCAATCGCGTTTTTAATAATTCTAAGGTCTTCCTCAGGATTATTATTGGCTATAAATTTTTGTGCTGGTATTCCAGCATAGACTAATAAGTCGGGTTTTTGATGAAATGCTTTTTCAATATCTGTTGAATGAAACATTTCACTGAATTTATATTGTTCTTTTAAATTGGATCCTACAAATCCAGTACAACCCACTAAAAAACTTTTCATACATTACTCCTTTCATAGCTTTACTATATCACACAATAAAGTAAATAACAATTTCTTCTTTTCATAGAAAATAAAACCATGTATAATAGAAATAGGTTTTTAATTAGTTAAAGGAGTATGAAAATGAAAAGAGGCGACATTTTATATTTGGTTGTTCCTTGTTATAACGAAGAGGAGATGCTAGATATAACAACAGATGTATTAAATAAGAAGATGCAGTCTTTGATAAAAGAGAAAAAAATATCAAAGAAAAGTAAGGTATTATATGTGAATGATGGATCAAAAGATCATACTTGGAATATGATTACAAAGGTTCATAAAGAAAATGATTTATTTTGTGGAATTAAATTATCAAGAAACAAAGGAAGTCAAAATGCTATTTATGCCGGATTGATGGTTGCTAAAGAATATGCTGATGTAACTATTACAGTGGAAGCAGATTTACAAGATGATGTTGATGTAATTGATAAAATGTTAGAAGAATATGATAAAGGTGCAGAAATTGTTTATGGAGTAAGAAGTTCTAGAAAAACAGATACCTTTTTCAAAAAAATGACAGCTGGTGCTTTTTATCGTTTTATGAACTTTATTGGTGTTGAAATGGTTTTAAATCATTCTGAATGCCGATTAATGAGTAAAGTAGCAATAGAGGGATTGGAACAATTTAAAGAGACTAATTTGTTCTTACGAGGAATGGTTCCACAAATAGGATACCAGACAGCAATTGCTTATTATGATAGAGGAGAAAGAGTTGTAGGAAAGACAAAGTTTAATTTAAAGAAGATGCTTAATTTTGCAATGGATGGAATTGTTTCGTTTAGTGTTGCGCCACTTCGATTGATTACTTCTGTTGGTTGTCTTATTTCTTCTGTTAGCTTTCTCATTCTAATTATTTTATTGATTATGAAATTGATTGGTAATACTGTATCTAATTTTGCTTTCCTTATGGATAGTCTTTGGCTTATTGGTGGTATGGAATTACTTGCTATTGGAATTATTGGGGAATATATAGGTAAGATGCAATTAGAGGTAAAGAAGCGACCTAGATATATTATTGAAGAAGAGTTATTGTAAAATATAGTTGCTCTTTATTTTTTTCGTATGTTATAATGAATTTATCAGAAATGTAAGAAAGGAAATTGAAATTAGTATGGAGTATGATGTAATAATTGTAGGGAGTGGTTTTGCAGGGAGTACCTTGGCAAGGAAATTTGCTGAAGATGATAAGAAGGTTTTAATTTATGAAAAAAGGGATCATATAGCAGGGAATATGTATGAAGAAGAAAGAGAGAATAAAGTAAGAGTTCATAAATATGGTCCACATATTTTTCACACAAATAATAAAGAAGTTTTTGAATTTTTAAATCAATATGGACAGTGGTATTTTTATGAACACCGGGTATTAGGAAAAATAAAGGATAAATTAGTTCCTATTCCTTTTAATTTTAAATCTTTGGAACTTTTATATGAACAAAAAGAAGCAGAAGAAATTAAAGCAAAGTTATTAGAAAAATATAAAGATAAAACTAAAATATCTATTTTGGACTTAGTAAATGATGAAGATACAACAATAAAAGAATTTGGAAATTTTGTATACAAAAATGTATTTGAAAATTATACAGCGAAACAATGGAATATACCAGTAAGTGAAATTGATACATCTGTTATCAATCGAGTACCAGTTATATTAGGTTATGATGATCGTTATTTTCAAGATGAATATCAATATATGCCAAAAGAGGGATATACAAAGTTATTCGAAAATATGTTAAATCATTCAAATATAACTATAAAATTATCGACTGATGTACTTTCTGATATATCTATTGATAATAATAAAATTTATTATAAAGGTGAAGAATACAAAGGTAAGGTAATTTATACAGGTGCGATTGATGAATTATTTCATTATCAATTTGGTGCTTTGCCATATCGATCATTGAATTTAATATTTGAAAATTATGATATTAATTATTATCAACCAACATCAGTTGTTAACTATCCAAATGAAGAAGATTATACTAGAATTACAGAATTTAAGTATTTAACGAATCAATTAGTAGATAATAAAACAACAATTTTAAAAGAATATCCAAAAAGTTATGATTATAAAGATGAAGAGAGTATTCCTTATTATGCCATTATAAATGATGAAAATTTACAAAAATATAATCAATATTTTGAATTAGCAAAAGAAATTCCCAATTTGTATTTATGTGGTCGATTAGCAGAGTATAAGTATTATAATATGGATGCTGTTATAGAAAGAGCATTAGAATTATATAAGGAAGTAAGAGATTGAAAAATGAAAAAGGTAAAAGCAGTTGTAGGAAAATATCCTATTATTAGAGAAGCATTTTTATACGGAATTATAGGATTATCGTCTTCTACTTTAGATAGTTTAACATTTATATTATTAAGACATTTAGGATTAAACTTATTCCTTTCTAATTTTATAGGAATTAATGTTGGGATAACTCTTAGTTTTTTGTGTAATACTTTTATTAATTTTAAACAAAAAGATAATTTATTGAAAAAATGTATTTCCTTTTTTTCAATAGGTTATGTTGGTTTATGTATTTCTATGTTAATAATGTATGTATTCGTAACAATATTGAAATGGAATGAAATTGTTGTTAAGTTAGGATCGATTGTAATTGTGGCAATCATACAATTTATATTAAATAAATTAATTACATTTAGAAAGAAGGATAGTATGAAAGAAGTAAAAAAAGTAGAGAAAAAGAAAAACAAAAATGATAATCTTTATATTGTAATACCAGCTTATAATGAAGAAGAAACAATAGAAAGTGTTGCAAGAGAATGGCATGAAGTAGTAGAAAAAATAGGTAATCATTCAAAACTTGTAATTATCAATGATGGTAGTAAAGATAAAACTTATGAAAAATTATGTGAATTAAAAAAAGAATTACCTTGTTTAGAACCCATCAATAAAGAAAATGAAGGACATGGTGCGACAGTACTTTATGGTTATAATTATGCTTTGAAAAAGAAAGCATCTTATATTTTTCAAACGGATTCTGATGGTCAAACAATACCTGATGAATTTTGGCCATTTTGGGAACAAAGAAATGAACATGCTGCTATTATAGGGCATCGTAATCATAGACAAGATGGAGCATCTAGAATTTTTGTTACGAAGACGTTAAAGTTAGTTTTATTTTTAATTTTTGGTTTAAAAATAACGGATGCCAATACACCATTTCGTTTGGTCAGTTATGAAACACTAAAAAAATACTATGATAGAATTCCTGAAAAATTTAATTTATCAAATGTTATGTTAACTGTTTTAATGATTGATAATAAAGAAGATGTGAAATTTATTCCTATTACCTTTAGACCTCGTCAGGGTGGAGTAAATTCAATTAATTTTAAGAAAATTACAAAAATAGGTATTCAAGCAGTAAAAGATTTTAGAAGAATCAAAAAAGAGATGAAAAAGTATAAGAAAGAACATAAAGATAATGAATAAATTATACAGAAAGAAAGAGAGCGTGTTAAAAAAATGGACAAAAAAAAGTTACATAGAGTTACCTGGGGGAGGGATAGCTTTAGTAACAAATATAATAATTTAAAACAGAAAAGTTATAAAATTTTATGTACTTTTATGTTGTTAATATTTCTTTTGTTTTTGTTAATGGTATTAAGCGATTTTGATAATCCCTTAATTTCTAGTGTTATTGTGGTTGGTTCAATACTTTATGTTTTAGTATTAGTATTTTTGTATCGAAAATTTAAAAAAATGGAAGTAAAAACGCATAATAAAATTGCCATATTTTTAGCTCTTTCTTTTTTTGTTATCAGTTCCATTTGGGGAGTAAAACATCAGGCTTTATTAGTAGCTGATATTTTGCACATAGCAGATAAGGCTTTGGTAATGGTAAATACAAATATTAAAAATATATGTGATGACGTTTATTTTTCTCGTTTTCCAAATCAAATACCTGCTGTATTATTAGTATATATTGTGGAGTTTTTTGGTAATTTATTATTTCATAGTCCAGAAAATTTTATTATTGTATATAATTGTTTTATGATGTCTTTGACAATTTATTTTATTTACAAAATAATAAAGGAATTGTTTGATAGCAAAATAGCACTTATAGGAATGATTTTAGCGTTGTTATATCCTTCTTTTATTTTAAGTTCTAGTTTTTATTATACCGATATTTTATCTATTCCTTTTCCTATTATTGGTTTTTATTGTTTAATAAAAGCCAATCGTGAAAATAAAGTAAAAAAATACATATATCTTGTTTTGGGTGGTATTTTATTTGGAATAGGAACGAAAATAAGGGTAGTTTCATCTTTTTTGTTTATTGCTTATTTAATAGATTTAATATTAAAACAAGATTTAAAACAATGTTTGAAAAAAGGGGGAACGGCACTTGCTTCCTTTGCTTTAATTTTTATTGTTTATAGTAGTGTTCTCCTTCCATATTTTCAAGTTAATATTGATAAAAAACAAACACTTCCTGCTACTCATTTTTTAATGATGGGAGCGAATCCATTATCACGTGGTGGTTTTTATGGACCAGATGTTAATTTTTCTATTGCCCAAAAGAATAAAAAAGAAGCTAATCTTGAAAAAATAAAGGAAAGAGCAAAAGATCTAAATTTAGACTTTTATTTCAAAAAAATTGCTCTTACATGGACCGATAATCAAAATGGTATTGCTAGTTTTTATCAAAATATGCTATCTTTTGGTGATACTCATTCTTTTTTAGCGGGATATAATGATATTTTTTTAAGAAGTATTTTAAAAATTATGCGGTTTGTGATGTATTTGTTTTTTTTCATTATGATTGCGGAGCAATTAAGAAAGAAGGAAAATTCTAAAACAAGTAAGACAAGTGTATTTATTATAGCCTTATTTGGTTCTTTTGTATTCTATTTGTTTTGGGAAGCAAAAGAAAGATATAGTTTCTCTTTTATTCCATGGATTATTTTAGGAGGATCTACTAGTATTGTATTTTTAGATCAAGTTTTAAGTGCAAAAAGTTTTTCTTTTAATAATGAAAGAATTAATCTTAATAAATTTAAGAAGAAAACAGGTATTTTATTATTGTTAATTTTAGTTTTGTTTTTAGTAGATGGATTTATTGAATATTCTGTTCGAAAAAAAGAGATTGATATGATACGTGCCAATAACTATTATGGTACTATCGGAATCCCTATAAAAAATAATGATGAAATAATTGAATATTTTAAAATAGATGATAATTTTAATCAAATAGAGCTTTCCTTTTTTGATTATAATATTAAACAGAAAATTCCATATATTTTTGAATTATATAATAAAGATGATAAATTAATTTATCGAGAGGAATTTTTGTCATCATTACATGAAGATCGAAAACAAATCGTATTTGATTTTCCAAAAATAAAAGTCAAAAAGAAAACAGAATTTTATTTTAAGGTTTATTCTAAAAAAGCAACCGCAACGAATTTTTTACAAATTATTGCAAGTCGTAATGTTTATTGCAATGGAAAAGAACTTACTTGTAAAAATAAAGGATATGACATGAATCCCGAAGGAAAAACTTATGTTAATGGAAAGCTTTATTGTTTTGATGCGATGTATAAAGTAGTGGAGCATAAAATGAGTAATCGTGTTCGTAAGAAATATTATCTTCCTTTCGCAATTTTCATTTTTGGTATTTCATTTATTGGTGTTTATAGTTGCTTGATAAAAAAAGAATAATCTCGATGTGATATAAACCTCATTTCTTTATCTAAGAAATGAGGTTTAATTCAGATGTGAGTTTTTCTTTTTTGAAAATGATTGCATAAAAATAATACGTTTGTTATAATGTAAAGTATTTTATGGCACATCTTGAGTATGCGAAAAGATGTGTCATAAAATTATTGTACCTAATTTA
>CANQYK010000004.1 GCA_947628065.1 uncultured Bacilli bacterium
CCTGGATTTAAAAGACTAATTGCTGATATTGAAAGTGGAAAAATAAACTGTGTTATCACGAAAGATTTATCAAGACTTGGAAGAGATTATATTCAATGTGGTTATTATGTTGAACAATATTTTCCAAGTAAAAATGTTAGATATATTTCTATAATTGATCAAGTTGATACATTTTTAGAAACTGCTAATAACGATATAGCACCATTTAAAGCGTTATTTAATGATATGACTAGTAAGGATACATCTAAGAAAATTCGTTCTATATTACGCAATAAAAAAGAACAAGGAAAGTTTATTGGAAGTAAGCCATGCTATGGTTATATGAGAGATCCAAAGGATAAAGGACATTTGATTCCTGACCCAGAGGTTGCTCCCTATGTTAAGATGATGTTTAATATGGCATATTCAGGAAAAGGTATAAGTGATATTGTTAGTTATTTAAATGATAATAATATTCTTAGCCCTAGTATGTATAAAAATACTAAAGCATCATCAAAGCATAAAGTAAATATATGGACAGTTTCATCTGTTAATAAGATATTGAAAAATCGAATGTATACCGGTGATATGGTACAAAATGTTCAAATGAAATTAAATTATAAATCTCAAAAGAAGATAACACTTGAAAAGCAATATTGGATAATTGTTGAAAACACACATGAGCCACTTGTTAATAAAACTATTTTTGATAGCATACAAAATACTCCATCAAGAACTAGAACTACTTTTAAAAATAGAGAAAAAAGACTTTTTGAAAATTTATTATTTTGCAAAGAATGTGGAAATGCTTTAAGTATAGCATATCGAAAAAATCATAAATATTGGACTGTTAATTGTAATAAATATTCTAGAGATCCAAGAAGACATCTATGTGAACCACATTTTCATGCTTATGATAAATTAGAAAAAAAATTACTTGAGATAATTAGAAATACCTGTACTAAATATTTGGAAAGCTTAGATATAAAAAATATAACTAATAAAGTTTTATGTGAGCAAAAAAATAATAAGAAGAAAGAAATACAAGAAAAAACTAATCTTTTAAATAAGTTAGATGAATTAAATAAAAAATTAGATTCATTATATGATGATAGATTCCATAATGTCATAACTGCTGATACTTATATGAGAATAGCAACAACCACAGAAAATGAAATAGCTTCGGTTAAAGAAAAAATTACTGAACTTGAAAATCATGATGAACAAAAAAAGATAGATATTAAGAAATCAAAAGAGTATCAGGAACAAATTAAAGATTTGCTAGATTTAGAAAATCCAAATAGAGAACTTATGAAAACATTAGTTGATAAAATAATTATTGATAAAGATAAAAATATTGAGATTATTTACCGATTTAAATTATAAAAAATATTCAAATTAAGAAGGAGATAATTTATGAAAAAAATAATTGATAAAAATAGGCCTTTACCATATAATACAATTTATAAGTATGAAGAGTGTTTTGCTAAGTTGCTTTTAGAACAGCTGTTTCCAGATATTTTTAAAGATTTAAAGTTATTAGACAAACCTGATTTGCAAAATTTAGAATTGAACTTTGGAATTGAAGTAACTACTGCTATTGAATCTAAGAATTTAGAATTAGATAATCTATACACTAGATTAGAATATGATTTGGTACAGAATAGAGAAAATGTTATAAAAAAAATAGAAGCTCTTGGTGGAAAAATTATTAATGGAATATTATTTCACCCAAAGCAAAATAGAGATTTATCAAATATTGAAAAAAGCATTTGTAATAAATTGGATAAATTAAATGGCAATGATTATAAAATATTCTCTAAAAATTATCTTTTTATAACAACTTACGATTTTCTTTTAAAACAAGAATGTATAGGTTTATTTAGTAAATATAAAGTGTTGCAATGTAATTATAAATATAAGTATCAGAAAATTTATATTTATTGTTTGGGTGGAGAATTATTTGAATTTGATTTTGTTAATAATAAATACAATATTTATGAAGTAGAGAATGTTTATGAAAAAAGTATTGAAGCAAGAAAAATGGTAGAAATAAAAGAGTGTGAATAATGTAATTATATTTTTTTATTATCTAACGCGTTGTGCTAGTTGAAAGATAAGATATCAGAAATGTGTGTATTTCCACCATTTAAGTAGGTAAGTAAATTAAATTAAAACAAAGCAATTTAATTTCTAAATTAGTTTGAAGTCCGATCCTATTTTTAGGCCTTACTTGTTCTATATCAAAATGTTCTATTAATTGATTAAAAGTTGATTCTGTTCTACGCCTTAATTTAGAAATTTTATTTCGAAAATCTTTAGGAAGAGGGTTTTTGCTATTATTACGTTTTAGTGCAGAAATTTTCCCTAAAATTTATTTTTTAGGGAAAATTTCTGAAATAAGAACAGCTTTAACTTATTTGAGAAAAAAAGATTTGATAGAAAATATTGGATCTGATACAAAACCTTTATGGATTGCTAAATAAAACTGCAGAGAATTCTGCAGAGCTCTGCAGAATTCTCTGCAGAAATACATAAAAGATATGAAGTTATTGCAATTGATAGTAATAACTTTTTGAATGTATTTAAATTAAATCTGCATTAAAAGTCAGTTGGTTATAATTTGTAACCAACTTGAATAAAATAAAAAAAGTTACACATTGATTATCGCCAGGTGGGGAAGGTGCTGAAGTAGTTTATGCACTTCGAAACAGTTCTGATTTAGCAGAATCTATTTTAAATTCTATTGGTCAAGAAGGACAGATTATGCGAAAATTCTACCAAAGAAGATTACCAGAAAATCCAGAAGAAGACTATTATTATATTATAAGAGAGACATCTCCTATGCAGTCATTACTAGTAGAATATGGTTTTATTGATAATCCAAACGATCAAAAGAAACTACAAAATAACCTAGAAGATTATGTAGAAGCAGTAGTTCGTGCAATTGCAAATTATGCAGGTGTTACCTACATACCACCTGCTGGTGTTACGACATATACAGTTCAAAAAGGGGATAGCTTATACAGTATTGCAAATCGTTTTGGACTAACAGTATCAGAACTTCGTAGCTTAAATAATTTAACAAGTGATACTCTACAAATAGGACAAATATTAAAAGTATCATCAGCTATGAATGATACACAACCAGAAGAAGAAACAGAAATCTATATTGTACAAAGAGGAGATAGCTTATATAGTATTGCAAATAGTCTTGGAATAACGGTATCCGATCTTCGAAGACTAAATAATTTAACCAGTGATATCTTACAAATAGGACAGCAATTAAAAGTTCCAAAATCAGAAAACAATGATGATAATGATTTTGATGATAGTTTTGAAAATATTACTTATACTGTTCAAAGAGGGGATAGTCTATGGAAAATTGCCAATCAATTTAATATAACAGTAGATGAATTAAAACAAGCTAATAACTTAAATAGTAATCTTTTAAGTGTTGGACAAGTATTAGTGATTCCAAACCAAAATAATCAAGAAGAAGTTCCATCTATTCCAAGTCCTACAACCTATACCGTTCAAAGAGGGGATAGTCTTTACCGAATTGCACAGAACTTTGGAGTTAGTGTGGATGCTTTAAAGCGTGCCAATAACTTAAGTAGTGATATTTTATCCATTGGACAAGTTTTAACCATTCCAACAAGTGAAGAAAGTGAAAGTGCGACCAATGTTTATACTGTCCAAAAAGGAGATAGCCTTTGGTTGATTGCAAATCGTTATAATACAACTGTAGATGAATTAAAAAGACTCAATAATCTATCCAACAACCTTTTATCGATTGGTCAACAACTCTTAGTACCAGTAAGAAACTAAAAAATATTACAGTTTAGATGAAATATGGTAAAAAATAGGTAGAATCTATCTATTTTTTCTTTGTTTAAAGTTTCTCCTTTATGTTTTGCTTGACTATCTTGCTTCTTAATATTTTAGATTTTCTATGCTGTAACTTAAAAAATGATAAATTATTTATAAAAACGTTGAAATAAGAACAAATGTTTTATATAATATACAACAAGGAGGTAACTTATGAATTAAGATAAATGCATTTAGTAAATAAAATATTTAACAATGAAATAATTAGAACTATTTGGGATAAAGAAAAATATTTTATCCGTGTTGTAGATATCGAAGGAATGTTTAGAATTATTGAATCCATTCCTAGTAAAAATGCGGAAGTTTTTTATGCAAAATGACATGGCTGTTTTAAACTGCGTTTAAATGATTGCTTTCTACTATAAAATTAGTATTAGAAAATATAAATAATAATTTTGCAGACGCGTCTGCAAAAATTAAAAGAGGAGGAATTAAAATGTTAGTAAATGAAGTGAAAGATTTTAAAACTACTATAAATGATATAGTGTCAAAAATTGAAGAAACGCAATTAGCAATATTTCAATCGGCTAATGCAAACGTAATGGATTTGTATTTTTATATTGGAAAAGTAATTGATGATAGAATAAAATGGGGAAATAAGTTTATAAATGAGTTATCTATTGAATTGAAGCTTAAATTTCCTAATGCCAAAGGCTATTCACCTAGAAATCTTCATAATATGAGAAAATATTATTTGGCTGTTAAAGATGATGAAAAGCTAAAAGAATACTCTTATAAAATTCCTTGGTCACATAATTCAATAATAATGGACCGGGTTAAGGACAATAATCAAAAAATTTGGTATATAAGAGAAACTTATAATAATGGTTGGAGTTATGATTATTTAGAAACTCAAATAAAGCGAGATGCATATAGGAGACAAATCCTTGGTGATAAACCTAATAATTTTAAACTAACGCTTCTACAACCGCAAAGTTCCTTAGCAAAAGAAATTATGAAAGATCCCTATATATTTGATGTTGGTGCTCTACGTGAGAATTTTGTAGAAAAAGATATTGAAAAAGCAATGATAGATAAAATTAAAATGACTTTATTAGAATTAGGAAACGGTTTTAGTTTTATTGCGAATCAATATAGAATTACAGTTAATGATGAAGAAAATTTTATTGACTTATTGTTCTATCATACGAAATTACATTGTTATATTGCTATTGAACTAAAAAATAAAAGTTTATACCAGAATATGCAGGAAAAATGAATTATTATTTATCTGCACTAGATGATATGTTAAAAACAGAACTAGATAATCCATCGATAGGTATTATACTTGTCCGAAATAAGAATAAATTAAATGTAGAATATGCACTAAGAGATATAAATAAACCAATTGGAGTTAGCTCATATGAATTATCAGAATATTTACCACCTGAAATTTTAAAAGAATTACCAACGGAAGAAGAATTAAATTTACATATTGATTTAGAGAATAAATAGTGTTATTTGAGTTTAAAGAGAGAACTAATTAAACAATGGTTAGCAAAACATAGTGGAAAAATTGCTGGTAATGAAAGGAAAGATTTGAAACACGAAATAGGTGAAAGTGTGATTACTAGTAACAATGCACTCAACTATGAATATACTGATGAACTCTAAAATAGCATATTGCAAAACGTTATAATACAACCGTAGATGAATTAAAAAGACTCAATAATCTATCCAACAATCTTTTATCGATCGGAGAACAACTCTTAGTACCAGTAAGAAACTAAAAAACTTGTTAAATTTTGTAAAAAGCGTTGCTTTTCCAAGGGTTTCATGCTATTCTTAATATGTAAGCAAGATATGCTTAATAGAAAACATAGGAGGTATTTTAGCAATGAAAAAAGTTGAATTAGTTGAAGCAGTAGCAGACAAAGCTGGTTTAACAAAAACAGATGCTACAAAAGCAATTGATGCAGTGTTAGATGTAATCAAAGATGCACTTGCAAAAGGTGACAAAGTTCCTCTAGTTGGATTTGGAACATTTGGTGTATCAAAGAGAGCAGCACGTGAAGGACGTAACCCTAGAACAGGGGAAACTGTTAAAATTGCAGCTAGAAATGCTGTTACTTTCAAAGCAGGATCTGCTTTAAAAGATGCTGTAAATTAAGAAAAAGCCTTAGGGCTTTTTTCTTTGATATGATATACTATTAGTAGGAGGTATTATATGCTTGATACTGCAATAAAACTAATAACAAAAATAGAAGAAAATGGCTTTGAAACATATTTAATTGGTGGCTTTGTACGTGATTATTTATTGGGGAGAAAATCAAGTGATGTTGATATTGCAACAAGTGCAACCCCAAAAGAAATACGAGAAATTTTTCAAGGGGCGTGCTTACCAGGTGAAGATTATGGTTCGGTTACGGTACTATATAAAAATATTCGCTTTGAAATTACAACCTTTCGCCAAGAATCCGATTATATCGATCATAGAAGACCCAATAAAATCACCTATATTAAAAGTTTAGAAGAAGATTTAAAAAGACGAGATTTTACAATTAATACAATTTGTATGAACAAAGACAAAGAAATTATTGATTTGTTAAATGGAAGATGTGATCTTGAGAACAAGTTAGTAAAATCAGTACTAAACCCACAGGAAAAATTTTCCAGTGATGTTTTAAGAATTTTAAGAGCCATTCGTTTTTGTACGACGTTAGGGTTTTCTCTAGGAGAAGAGGAAAAAGAAGCCATTATTCAATCGAAGTATTTATTAAAAAATCTATCATATCAAAGAAAAAAGGAAGAATTAGACAAAATATTCAGTAGTCCTAATGTTATGATGGGATTATCTCTTATCAAAGAGTTAAAATTAGAGAAAGAATTAGAGTTAAAAAATCTAAATAAGGTGAAACCTTGCAGTCAAATGATTGGTATTTGGACAAAACTAGAAGTAGATGATATATATCCTTTTTCTAAAAATGAAAAAGATATGATGAGATCTATTCGTGAGATTTTAAAGAAATCTCCCCTTGATGCTTATTGTCTTTATCAATATGGTCTTTATCCTTGTGTTGTAGCAGGAGAACTATGTGGAATAGATAAAAAAGAAATCAATGAAGCATACTCCAACTTGCCAATTTCAAAACAACAAGATTTAGATATTACAACCGATGAGATTCTTGAAATCTTAAATATCCCAAAAGGTTCTATTTTAAAGAAAATTTATCAAGGTCTTACAGCAGGTGTTTTAAAAGGAGAAATAGAAAATACCAAAGATGACTTAAAAAAAGCTTGTGTTTCGCTTTATCATGTATTAGACTAACAAAAGGAGAATGAAATGAAAGAAGAAAGATTACAAAGTTTTCTAAAACAAAAAGAAATCCATATTCCTCTTTTTTGGTATCAAAATTATGAAAAATTAAAGATTAGTTTAGAAGAGTTGATCTTTCTTATGTATTTAAAAGAGAAAGGAGAAACCTTCTTATTTAATCCACAAGAAATGAAAGAGGAATTAGGACTTGATTTACCAAAAATAATGGAGTTTATTTCTAGCTTAGAAGAGAAAAAATTACTTTGTGTAGAAACATATAAAAACGATAAAAAAATAGTAGAAGAACGCGTTAATCTAAGTAATTTTTATCAGAAATATCAATCCTTATTTTTGGAAGATATGATGGAAAAAGAAGAGGTAGTGGATCATAATTTGTTTGAACAAGTAGAAAAAGAGTTTGGAAGAACTCTTAGTCCAAGTGAGATTGAATTTATGAAGGCTTGGATGCAAAACTTTAAAGAAGAAATCATTTTAGAGGCTGTAAAAGAAGCATCCTTAAATGGGGTATCTAGCATTCGTTATATTGACCGTATTTTATACGAATGGGATAAACAAGGAATAAAAAAGAAAGAAGATGTAGAACACTATTTAATGAAAAGAAAGAAAAAAGAAGAAAAAGAGCCATTAGAAGTGTTTGATTATGATTGGTTTGAGGAAGATGAAGAAGAGTGAAAAAGTAGAAAAAATTAGTATTTATTTGGATGAATTGTTTAAAGATCCACAATGTGAATTAAATTATGAGAAAGATTATGAGTTGTTAATTGCAATTGTATTAAGTGCACAGTCAACCGATAAAAGAGTAAACGCAGTAACTCCTATCTTATTTCAAAAATATAAGACACTAAAAGAGCTAGCAAATGCTGATACTATGGAATTAGAATCCATTTTAAGACCGATTGGGTCTTACCGGAAAAAGGCCTATTACGTAAAAGAAATTGCAAGAAGAATTGTCGATGAGTATGATGGAGTATTACCAAATAAAAGAAAAATATTGGAATCTTTTCCTGGGATTGGTAGAAAGACGGTAAATGTTTTATTTAGTGAATATTATAAGATTCCTGCTTTTGCAGTTGATACCCATGTTGATAGAATTAGTAAACGATTAAAGCTTGCCAAAGAAAATGATAATGTTACAACCATTGAAGAAAAATTAAAAAGAACCTTTCCGAGAGAAGAATGGGGAAGAAGACATTTACAACTTGTCCTTTTTGGAAGATATCACTGCAAAGCAGTAAAACCAAATTGTATAGAATGTAAGATAAAAGATATTTGTAGATACAAAAAGAAAGACCAGTAATTGGTCTTTTTTTATGGAGTAGGTGTTTGTGTAGAAGGAGTAGAATTTTCTCCGCTTCCACCACTACCAGTATTTCCTCCAGAACCTTCAGGAGTATTAGGTTTTGTTGTAGTAGTATTACCAGTGATCGTAACTTTAATATTACCACTTTCTTTTTCTTCACCATCATAAGTAAATCGATATTTTAATAAGTAAATACCATCTTCATTTAGTAGTGTATTCAATGGATAAGCCTTTCCATCCTTGGTAACAGAGGATAAAGTCCATCCTGTAGTACTTGCAGTTATGTCTTTTCCATCTTCTGTTACGGTCAGATAGTTTTTAATTTGTCCCGTATTAAATGCTTTCGCACTAATTGTTTGTTGCTTAATACTTAAAGTTGTACTTACTTTCTTGAGTTCAAAGGTGGCTGGGCTACTTTGCATTCCATCATAACTCTTGAATGTTGCTACTACTTTATAAGTACCATAAGGATTGTTTGGTTTTGTTACCGTAAAGCTTGTTTTTTCTGTAAATCCAAGCAATGTACTATTAAAGTAAACATTGTAACCAAACGTTCCATAGTCATCTTCTTTTTCTTTTGGTGTTACAGCATTCCAAGTAAGATTAACGGTATTGCTATTCTTATCGTATGTTGCACTAAGACCACTTGGAGTATCTAGTTTATCAGAACTTTGAACATTGGTAGGTTCGCTACCTTTCTTAAAGTATTCATAAGTAACAGAACCACCATAACCATCAGACGCTACTTTCGCAGGATTGCTTCCTGATATAATTGGAAGTCGAACAACACTGTTTGGCATCTTAAATTCTTCTTTGTTTGTTTCAAAAACTTCTTTTGCAAGTGCTGTAAATAAATAATCTTTTTGAGCAGAGCAGGTTAGGGTATGACAATAAAGTCCTTGATTTGCTAGGTCTTGTGTTAGATTTGTATAACCATACCACATACCAATTACTGTTTTTGATGTATAACCAATAACCCAAGAATCACGAATTGCATCATACAATCCATATTTTTGAATCGTCTCATCCGCAAAGTTAGTAGTACCTGTCTTCATTGCAACTTTATCCATGTTACCAGCCCCTGTTAGTGTAACATCATCTAAGATACTTGTAATCATGTAAGCAGTTGCATCACTCATAACTTGTTTCTTTTCACTTTCGTGTTTGAATTCTTCACCGCTATCACGGAAAACAACTTTACTAACGGTATAAGGTTCATTGTAATAACCACCGTTAGAAAATGCAGCATAAGCACCAGCCATTTGTAAGGTATTAACACCAGTGAAGGCACCTAGTGCATGCGCTTCATGTAATTTTCCATTTTCTACCTCTGGCTCAATTCCAAGACTTTCTACAAAGTCAATAACTTTTTTATTATCGTTTCTCTGGAATGCTTTTAAAGCTGGGATATTTCTTGATAGGGATAATGCCTTTCGAATTGACATAGCTCCCATGAATTTACCATCAGCATTCTTTATAGATTTACCACCAGTATAAGAATAAGGTTCATCGACAAATAATTTATAACTACCATTATCGTTGTATCCATAAGTAGAAGCATTTCCAAATTCCATTAAAGGACCATAATCGAATAGTGGTTTTGCTGTTGATCCCGGTTGTCTTTTTACTTGTTTTGAAGTAGCAAGACTCTGACCTCTTGCAGTAGAAATATTTCGTCCACCACCAACGGCTAAGATCTTACCAGTTGCACTATCAATAACGGTTGCAGCTCCTTGAATGGTATCATTTGCCCACTGGAAAGTCTCTCCATTCATAACACGGTTTACGCCTTCTTGTTTTGATCGATCTAAGTTAGTATAAACTTTCATAGGTACCGTATAAGGATTTGCCCCATATTTATCTTCACATTCATCTGCGACTGTATCAATATAAGCTTGCCATTTTGATACACCAGTAGAAGCGCCATCATTATAATCAACTAAACTCTCAATCGGGACACTACTTGCAATTTTTTCTTCTTCTTCTGTAATGTATCCATGACGACGCATCAAATATAAAACAGTATCCCGACGTTTGGTAATCGCTTTCATATTTTCTGTATTGGTTGGTTTGTATAAGTTTGGTGCTTTAAACATACCAGCAAGAACTGTTGCTTCTGCTAGGTTTAGATCTTTAATATCTTTATTGAAATAGGCTTTTGCGGCTTGTTTTACACCATAGATATTACCACCTAAGTTATGATTGTTAACATAAAATTCAATAATTTGTTCTTTTGTATAATTTTTCTCTAATTTAAAGATGGCAAGATAAATATCGGTAAACTTACGAATAATACCTTCAATACCACTTGCTTCACTTGATGTAAAGGTATTTTTAATGACTTGCATCGAAATCGTAGAAGCACCACCTGCATCACTATGTCCTGCTACTTGACCAAGGGATGCTCTTAAGAATCTTGGAGCATCAAATCCATTGTGTTGGAAAAATCTTGAATCTTCTGTCGCAACTAGTGCATCGACAAATACTTCTGGTAATTCATCATAAGAAATTTTTTCTCTTCGTTCACTACCAAGACGTTCAAATTCTTCTCCATTAATATCATATAGAATCGATTGTTCTTTGGTATTTAATTGTTTTACATCAAACTTTGGTGCTTTGATTACAACAAAGATAAGAAAGACAATTGCTAAAATCATACATAAAATACCAAGGGACAATAAAATAATAATGATAATATTAACAATTTTTTTCTGTTTTGGTTTGTTCCGTACTTTATCTAGTAGTCTTGCAAATCCTACAATAATTCCAATTCCAATTCCAAGGAATATTGTAAAGATTAGTCCAATAATAAAATAGCTTACAATCATTAAAATAATAAAACTAAGGAGTAAGCCAATGGTTAATTTACTGATTGGTTTCTTTGCATCCTTTTTCTTTTTTGTTTTTGCTTTTGCTTTACTCATTTTTTTCTACCTCCAATATTTTTTTGATTACCCTTAAATAATCAAGTCTAGGATTTAACTGTTCTTTTAAAAGATATCCATGTTGTACAAAATAATGATGAGGAATCGACTTTTTATCACTTGTATTTAGAAACTGTATCAAATCTTTTTCCATTAAAAGATAAGTTTCACCTAAATTACAAAACCGAACAATTAGAAAACCAATTCCATTCATGTTGGTAATATTTTCTAAATGTTTTAGTTGATGGGGATGAATATTCGCAAGTGGAAAAGAAGTTTTTAATTTGGTCTCTTTTGCTTCAAAATCAATGTAGTAGCCATCATAGATTCCATTATAATCCGTTGTTGAAGGTTCCATAAAAAAGGCTTCTTTGATCACAGCTTTTCTTTTTCCTAAATAGTCAACCTTACTAATTTTAATGGGAGTAGGCTTTTTATAGATATAAGCAATCCCTTTTTCACGATAGTATAGATTGGTTCTATTAAGATCATCTTCTAATGTCATACCACGATTACTATAGTTTGTTACATGCTGAACTTCTTTTTTTACTCCTTTCGGATAATTCATACCAACCACCTATTATTTATTATATCGTACTCTTTCTATTTTTTCCATCTTTTTGAAAAAAAAGTTTAAGATTTTGGAAAAGGTATAATTTTTCTATTTTGTTTTTTCTTCCAAGGCATACTAAACTCTACAAATTCCTGAAAAAGTGGTATTTCTTCTCCTAAAAATCCAGTAATGGTAGGACAGGCTTTTTCTAATTCTATGATATAGTTATGTATTTTTTCTTTCTTTAAAATATTGGTACTATTTTTCGTAAAATAAGGTTGATATGAAGAAGGAACATGATCTTGATAGGTATGGAGTTTGATCCGATCTTTTGTAATATGAAGAAAAACTTCTTCCTCTTCTTCTGTTATCATTTTAATATTATAGTCTCCTCTTTGGCTTCTTCGCATTTGAAAAGTATAATCTTTGTTTTTTGTATCCCCAAGAGCAAAAGATTCAAAATATAAAGTATTATTTTCTGTATTTAATGTAAAATCAATGGTTTCGCCAATACAGCGAAGTTTTCTTTCTTGATCCGTAAAAACTCTAATTTCTTCTTTTTTCGCACGAAGGGAAGCAGTATTATATAGTGTAAGGGAATTGTTTTCTAACTCTATTATTTTATTGATCCCAATCAAAAGAAAACGTATTTTTTTACTTTGTAAAAACTTATCTAAGTTTACAAAAAGATTTTTTGTTTTCATTTCTACTTCCTCCTGATTGCTCTATATTATAACGAATTTTACTTTTTTTGTCAAAGATTGTCGGATTGCTTGTATCTTTTTTCTCTTTTCTATATTATAGAGAGGGTGATGATATATGACAAATCGAGAAGTCATTATAATTTTTAATCAAATGTTAGAAAACACGAAAGTAATTGAACGATTAAACAGAATACGAAACTTGTCGAAACAATTGACAAAATAGTCCTTTCTTTGTTAGAATATAGATTGTAAAGGGATTGGTGATATTTATGTATCAAAATAAAATAAGACTTACGCCAGAAGATATTTTAGACAAAGATTTTAAAATTGATACAAGAGGGTATCGTCTAAAAGAGGTTGATCAATTTTTGGATACAATTATTTCTGATTATGAACAGTTTTATTCTATTATCAATAGCTTAGAAAAAGAAAAGGCAAATTTATTAAAGGAAATTATGTCTTTAAAACAGGAATTAAGAAGTATCTCAAGCAATGTGGAAATCGCAAGAAATACAATACAAGAACCAGCAGAAATTACCAATGTTGATATCTTAAGACGACTAAGTAGGCTTGAAAAAATCGTTTATGGCGATAGAAGTGACACATAATATTTTTGGCAAGTGCTAGGGATACCTAGAGGAAAGTCCATGCTCACACTGTCTGTGATGATAGTAGTGTTCGTGCTTAGGGAAAAAATAACCTAAGGTCGAGTATTCGAACGGCATAAAATATATCTAAAGAGAAATCCATGGTATATTTTTATAACGTGCCACAGTGACGATGTTTTCGGAAACGAAAAAGTGAAACGCGGTAAACCCCACGAGTGAGAAACCCAAATTATGGTAGGGGAGCTTCCATAATGGAATAAGAACAAAATGGAAGACTAGAAATAGTAGATAGATACTTGCCACCTAGCAATAGGTACAGAACATGGCTTATAAAAATATTAATTGTGAACTAGAGGTGACTATGAAAGAATTAGGAGAATATTTAAAAGAAACGAGAATAGAGTCGGGTGTAAAGTTAGAAGAAGCAGCCGAAGATCTTGGTATTCGTTATCAAGAACTAGAAAATATTGAAAGTGCCAATATGCGAGCTTTCAAAGATGTTTATGAATTAAAACAACGAGTAAAAGAATATGCCAAATACTTAGGATTAGACCCTATTAAAATTCAAGAAGAATTTAATGATTTTCTTTTTGAACATACATCAAAAATTTCTTTGGATGATATCTTAGAAGCCAAAAGAAAGAAAGAGGAAGAAGAAGCGTTAGAAAAAAAGAAAAAAATATCTTCTCCTTATACCAAAGAGTACAAAAAGAAAATTAATTTTATCCCTATTATTGTTTGTCTTTTTGTTTTTCTTATCTTTATTGCAATTGCGATTATTGTAATTAAAGAAGGAAATAAAAGACCAGCAATGGACAAAGAATTGAAAGGAAGGGTAGAGTATGAATACACCAACTAAGCTAACGGTATTACGAATACTTTTAAGTATTGTTATGATTGTTTTACTAATATTTCCTTTTTATGAGGTAGGTATTACATTTCCAAAATACTTAATTGGAGGAATTTATGTAAAACTTGAATATTTCATTAGTGGTGGAATCTTTATTGTAGCAAGTCTTACGGATTTTCTAGATGGATATTTAGCAAGACGCAACAAAGAGGTAACCGATCTTGGAAAGATGCTTGATGCCATTGCGGATAAAGTTTTGGTAAACAGTGCACTTATTATATTGGCCGTGAAAGGTTTTATTCCTTGTGTTGTACCCGTGGTGATTATTTTTCGTGATACGGTTGTGGATGCGATTAAAATGGAAGCTGGAAATAAAGGTCATGTAGTAGCAGCTATCTTTAGTGGAAAATTAAAAACTGCTGCCATGATGATTGGTGTGGTTTTAACCTTTTTCTATAATTTACCATTTGAAATGTGGAATATTCGTGTGAATGAATTTTTGATCTATTTTGCTATGGTAATGTCCATTGTATCAATGATAGAATACTTCAAATTGAATAAAAATGTCATTTTTGATAAAAAAGAAGAGGCCTGAAAATGGCTTTTTTCTTGCCTTTTTTGAGGGAATTTTGCAAATTCCGGGGGTTTTTTCGGGGAATTTTGAAAATTCTCCCTTTTTTTGGGTGGAAAATGGAAAATTACGCCAAACGATTGTTCGAAAAAAATCCTTGACTTTTTCTATTGGTACCGATACAATGGATATAGAAACGGTTTACAAGGAGGAAAAAAAATGAGTAAAACAACAAAAAATAATGCGAACAAGGATTTAGATCAGGTATTAGCTGATATCGAAAAACAATTTGGGAAAGGATCCATCATGTGTCTTGGAGAAGATTCTCATATGAAGATTGATGTCGTATCAAGTGGATGTCTATCTTTAGATATTGCACTTGGTGTTGGAGGATATCCTAAGGGAAGGATCATTGAAATTTATGGACCAGAGTCAAGTGGAAAAACAACTTTTGCTCTACAAGCAATCGCATCCGTTCAAAAAGAAGGAGGAAGAGCAGCTTTTATTGATGCAGAGCACGCACTTGATCCAGATTATGCTAGAAAATTAGGTGTCAATACCAATGAGTTATTGTTATCACAACCAGATACAGGAGAACAAGCCTTAGAGATTTGTGAAGCACTAGTTCGAAGTGAAGCAATTAGTATTATTGTTATTGATTCCGTTGCAGCTCTAGTACCACAAGCAGAAATTGATGGAGAAATGGGAGACTCTCATGTTGGGCTTCAAGCAAGGCTTATGAGTCAAGCCCTAAGAAAATTATCAGGTACGATTAATAAAACCAATACTATCGCTATCTTTATCAATCAGTTAAGAGAAAAAGTAGGTGTTATGTTTGGAAATCCAGAAACAACACCTGGTGGTAGAGCCTTAAAGTTCTATTCTTCTGTTCGCCTTGATATTAGAAGAAACGAACAATTAAAAGTAGGTGATAAAGTAATTGGAAACAAAACAACGGTGAAAGTTGTAAAGAATAAAGTCGCACCTCCATTTAAAACAGCAGTTGTGGATATTATGTATGGAGAAGGTGTATCAAGAGAAGGAGAGTTAGTTGACCTAGGTGTTGAAGCAGGTGTGATTGAAAAGTCTGGAGCGTGGTTTTCTTACCAAGGTGAAAAACTAGGACAAGGAAAAGAAAATGTTAAAATTCTATTAAAAGATAATGTCGCACTAAAAGAAGAAATCGAAGAAAAAGTAAGAGACTTTTTTGGAATTAGCCTAGGAAAAAGTGATAAAAAACCTTCAAAGGATAAATAATATTTAATGCTTGAAAAACACCACAAAGTATTGTAATATGAATATAGGAAAGATAAAGAGTTATAGCAAATAATTTCCAAATTTTAGAAAAAAATAAGAGAAAGGTGTTGATTTTAATGAGTATAAGTTTACCAAATGTAACCTGGGGGGGGGGTAAAACTATATAGTAATCAAACATCTTTTCATCGTGTAAGAAAGGATAGAATAGGCTAGTTCTATTCTTTTTAGGTGAAGAAAAGATGAGAAAATTATTTCGAGCAAGTATATCAAAAGTCTATATAGCATATTTACTCCTACTTACGACATTTGTAATAGGAACGTATTCTTCTTATGCTTATTTTACAGTAAACAAAGAAAAGAAAAATGCAATTAAAATGGTAACTGGAAACTTAATAGGAGAGTTAAAAGTAGATGATGTGGTATCGGATAAGTTAGTAGTAAATGCAAGTGAAACAAAAACATTTAAAGTAGAACTATATAATAAGAATAATAGGAAAGCAAGATTTAATTTTTATTATAAAGGAAGTTTACCTAATAATGTAGAAGCAGGATATGTAATGGAAGATGGAATGAATAATATGCCCAAAGAAACAGGAGTAAATCTAACATCAAATGGAACACTAGGATACTTTGTAAGATTTCAAATAAAAGTAGTGAATAATACATCGAGCAGTGTAACCATTCCACTAGGATATGAGGTAGGACTTGATTATAATGATTTATTTCTACCAAATAATTGTTATTTGTTTGAAGAAGCAAAAATAGAAACAAAACCAGCAGTAGAAACACTACTTGCAGAATTTACGAATCCAGAAAGTACACAAGATTACAATTCAAACTATAATAAACAAGATAAAACAGCAAAAGAAAATAAAATGTATGTGTTTAATCATACAGCTGGGACTCAACAAAGTGGATGGACGCCTGATGAATTAAAAAGTTATCGATATATAGGAGCTGATCCAAATAATTATATACTATTTAATGAAGAAATGTGGAGAATAATAGGAATAGAGACAGTAGATGATGGAACAGGAAAGAAAGAGAAAAGAATCAAACTGATAAGAGATGAACCATTAAATAGTTTGAGTAATCCAACTTTTATATCATGGGATAATAAGCCAAGTGGAACAGGGTCATCAAATAGTAATTATGGAAGTAGTTGGTGGGGAGATTCCAGACTAATGATGGTATTAAATCCAGGATATGAAACAGATAGTTTGCTAATCAGTGGAACGAAAGGAAGTTTGTATTGGAACAGGCAAAGTGGGAAATGTCCATATAGTGGAAATAATGGAACAACAGATTGTGATTTTACAAGTACAGGATTAACCAGTACAGCCCAAGGAATGATAGGAGATACAAAGTGGTATTTAGGTGGATTAAATTGGGAAGAGGCAAGTGTATCAGAGATATATCAAAAGGAAAGAGGAGAGACAGCATATGGAGTAAATGCAATCGCGAATACAACAAGAGGAATTAGTTGGACTGGAAAAGTTGGGTTAATGTATCCCTCTGATTATGGATATGCAACAAGTGGAGGAAGTAATATGAATCGAAATATTTGTATGACAACTGCAAATTATGATGATTATGAAGTGTACGGTCCGTATAGTTGGGTGATAGATGAAATAACTGATGATTGCATAAGAGGAGATTGGTTATATAAACAAGAATATTATGATGAAGGATATTATGAATGGTTTATCGCCCCGTTTTCGGTCGACTCCGACTACGTGGTGAATCTCTACAGCGACGGGAGTCTCAACTACTCTGGGAGCTACGTCAACAGCCTGTTTGCGCGTCCAGTCGTATATCTAACATCAGATGTTAAGTATCAACAAGGTGATGGAAGTCAAAGTAATCCTTTTGTCTTTACAAAATAAAGGTTATTGAACAAAGAAACAATAACCTCTTTTTTTGTCAAGTGATGTAAAAAAGAAAGTCTCTTTCTTTTCAAATGGGTAAGAATTTGATAAAGTAATAATATAGAATAGGGAGTTGAGAAAAGTGGAAATTGAATTTCGAAGAGCAACCGTCAATGACGTACCTGCAATTGTAGATTTATGCAATGAATGCTTTGATGAGAATACATCAGTTCATGATGCAAAAAAAATAATGATTGATACAAAGAAGGATAAAAATCAAATATATTTGATAGGTCTTATGAACAAACAAGTAATTGCTCATGCTAAAATAACCATTATTCCAACCATTTATGGAAAAATGAATATTTATTGTATTTTAAACCATGTTTGTGTAAAAGAAGAATATAGAAGAAATAATATTGCTACAAAAATGTTAATCGAATGTGAAAAAATAGCAAGAGAAAATGGTTGTGTATCCATGAAACTATGGTCTTCTAATTTTCGTCATGCTGCCCATGAATGTTATAAAAGATATGGCTTCAAAATTCATGATGCTGCTTTCTTTACCAAAGAGTTAAGGTAATAAAATGGAAGTATTAGAGTATTTTCAATATAATTCTATCGTTATTCTATCTTATTTTTTTCTCTCTTTTTTTGCATATCTTTTAAATGTTATAACCAAAGGAAAAAGCAATAAATTATTCTTTTCTAGTATGCGAGGAAATCCCTTTAATCCTATGACTTATATTCGAATGATCACCCATGCCATTGGACACGCTTCTTGGGATCATTTTATGCATAATTTTTTGCTTATTTTGTTGATTGGACCAATGATAGAAGAAAAATATGGTAGTATCGAACTCCTTATTATGTTAGTAATAAATGCCTTTATTACTGGTCTTTTGAATGCTATTTTTTGCAAAAATACGAGAATAAGAGGTGCGAGTGGATCTGCTTTTATGCTTATTGTGTTAAGTTCTTTTGTAAATTATGATAGTGGAAAAATTCCTCTTACTTTTGTTTTGATCTGTTTGTTTTATATTGTTGGTGAAATAAGAGATGGACTTGTTAAAAAAGATAATATTTCTCATATGGGACACTTAATTGGAGCAATTAGTGGCTTTGTTTTTGGTTTCTTCATTTTCAAGTAATTCTTCCATCTTTCCTTGACAATCTTTTCTTTGATGATTACAATAGAATTAGGTTATATGGAAAAAATATAGCTAGATGGAGGTAAAAATGAATCAAATGATACTCTCCATTTTCCTTATTTTGATTGGATTAATTGTTGGATTTGGGTTAACAGTAATCTATAATTCTTTAAGAGAAAAAAATACAACCGATAAAATAAATAAGATGCTTGAAGAGGCACAAAAAAATGCAGATAAATTAAAACGAGATGCCATCATGGAAGCGAAAGAGAAAAATTATCAATTAAAAAATGAAGTTGATAAGGAAATCAAAGAAAAGAAGAGTGAACTAAAAGAAAGTGAAGCTCGTCTTTTACAACGCGAAAGTAGTATGGATAAGCGCGATGAATTATATCAAAAAAGAGAAGCTACTTTGGATGAACGTGAAAATAAACTAACCCAAAAACAAAAAGAGATTCAAAAAGAAGAAGAGAAAGTGGAAGACATTAAAAAAGAACAATTAGAAATACTAGAAAAAATATCAGGATTTAGTAAAGAAAAAGCCAAAGAATTGGTAATGAAAAATGTAAAAGAAGCAATGGAGAAAGAAATTTCGATCTATATTGCCGAACAAGAAGAAGAAGCAAAACTAACCAGTGAGAAAAAAGCAAGAGAATTTATTGTAACAGCAATGGAAAAATATGCATCCGATGTTGCAAGTGAACAAACCGTAACAGTGGTTACCCTTCCAAATGAAGAGATGAAAGGGCGCTTAATTGGAAGAGAAGGTAGAAATATTCGAACCATTGAAGCTGTAACAGGTGTTGATCTTATTATTGATGATACCCCAGAAGCCGTTGTATTATCAAGTTTTGATCCACTAAGAAGAGAAATTGCAAGAGTAACGCTTGAAACATTAATCAAAGACGGTAGAGTCCATCCAACAAGGATAGAAGAAGTCTATGATAAAGTGTGCAAAGAGATGAAAGAAAAAATTATGGAATATGGTAATTCTGCTTTGTTTGAACTAGGAATTACCAAAATGAGCAATGAATTAATTGAATTAGTAGGACGTCTTCATTTTCGAACTAGTTATGGACAAAATGCTCTACAACATTCGATTGAAGTCGCATCCCTTGCAGGATTAATGGCAGGAGAAGTAGGAGAGAATGTATCCCTTGCCAAACGTGCAGGACTTTTGCACGATATTGGAAAAGCAGTTGATCATGATTTGGAAGGAAGTCATGTTAGTATTGGTGTTGATCTTGCTAAGAAAAATAGAGAAGTGGATGTAGTTATCAATGCGATTGCATCTCACCATGGGGATGAGAAAGCAACAAGTGTTATTTCTTGTTTGGTTGCAGTAGCCGATGCTCTATCTGCATCTCGTCCAGGTGCAAGAAACGATTCACTAGAAAACTATGTAAAACGCTTGTCTGACCTTGAAAATGTTGCGAATGGTATTGAAGGAGTTGATCATGCTTATGCAATGCAAGCAGGAAGAGAACTTCGTGTTATTGTAGAGCCTGAGGAAGTAGATGATCTAAAGGCACATAAAATAGCCCGTGATATCAAAGAAAAAGTAGAAGAGACCCTAAAATATCCTGGTACCATTAAAATTACTGTCGTAAGAGAGACAAGAGCCCAAGAAGAAGCAAAATAAAAGAAGTGATTAGATTTTTTCTTTCACTTCTTTTTTTGCATCTAAGATAACCGGTAATATCAAAGGATGTCGTCCTGTTAATTCCATAATATAGGAAGAAAGTTCTAACGTAATTTGATTTTTAATATCATTAAAACTTGCTTTTTTATCTTTTAATTTCGATGTAATAATATTGGTTGCAGACAATTCAATTTTCTTTAACAACTCTTCATTTTCATTAACCAAAATAAAGCCCCTTGTAGTAATGTTTGGTTTGATTAATAATCGTCTTTTGGAAATATCAACATTTGCAATAATAACTAAGATTCCATCATTGGCCATTATTTTTCGATCTCGAATAACAGCACTACCAACTTCTCCAACCCGATTTCCATCTACATAAATGGCATTGTTTGGATAACTTTCTCCTTTTGTAATAACATGATTTTTTAAAATAAGGCTATCTCCATTTTTTAAGACAAATGTATTTTCTTTGGGAATTCCACATTCTATTCCTAATTCAGCATGTTGTTTTAACATTCGATAATCCCCATGAAAAGGCATTAAATATTTTGGATTCAAAAGTCTAATCATTAATTTCAATTCTTCTTGATTGGCGTGTCCTGATGTATGAAGGTTGTTCATCGTCATATTAGTAAAGACTTTAACACCTTTTAAATAAAGTTTATTAATGGTTTTCGAAATACTAATAGCATTTCCTGGAATTGCACTAGATGAGAAAATTACAATATCATCGGGTCTTAATTTAATCTGTTTGTGTGTTCCATCCGCAATTCTTGATAAAGCGGCCAGTGGTTCTCCTTGAGAACCTGTACAAAGAATGGTTACTTCTCCCGGTTTTAAGTTATTAGCTTCTTCTGCACTAATTAATAATTCTTTGTGGTCAATATAGCCACCTTTCATTGATATTTCAATATTATTTTCCATAGAACGTCCAAAAACGCATATTTTTCGATTGTGTTTATAACAAGATTCAAAGATATGTTTTAAGCGATAAATGTTGGATGCAAAGGTTGCAATGATGATACGATTGTATTTGTATTTATCAAAAATATCAGTTAAGGCATCGTCAACTCTTGATTCACTAATAGACATTCCTTCGTTTAAAGCATTGGTACTATCACTAATTAATAAATCAACCCCAAGATGACCTAATTTAGCCATCTTATATAAATCTGCCATTGGACCGATTGGTGTAAGATCAAATTTAAAGTCTCCAGTTGTAATCAATCTTCCATCTTTCGTGGTAACACAAATACCATGAGAGTCTGGAATGGAGTGTGTCGTTCTGATAAATTCAATTTCCATACTGTCTAATTTTATTTTTGTTTGATCATCATATACAAGTAAGTTGTCGTAACGAATATTTCGGTCTTGTAATTTCATTGCAATCAGCTCTTTTGCTTGATTCGGAGCATAGATTACAGGAATATTTACATTTTGTAATAAAAATGGAATGGCTCCAATATGATCTTCATGACCATGCGTAATAAAAAGACCTTTGATTTTACTTTCGTTTTCTTTTAAAAAGGTATAATCTGGAAGGACATAATCAATACCAAATAAGTCTCCTGCAAAAGAAACACCGGCATCAATAATGATTAATTCCTCCTCACACATAACAACGTACATATTACGTCCAACTTCTCCTAAGCCACCTAAAACAATAATCTTTGTTCCATTTGACTTATCATTCATAAATTTTTCTCCTTTCTTTTAAGTTAATAACTACAAAGAACTAACCGACGTTCATTATACTATAAAAAATTATTTTTGTCTAGTAGTTTACAAATTACAAACTTTCCTATATAATACTGGTTGATTGAAGAAATTACAAACTTTTTGGTTGCTTTAAAAAAAACTTGCAAAAAAAGGGACTTTGTGTTATAATATAGGCACCAATTGAGTTAGGGGGTAATAGTTATGAAAAAAAGTAATTTCAAAAAATTGGGAATCATATCGTTACTTGTCGTTATGATTACATCCTTTGTATCTGGACTTTTTGTATTAGATACAGAAGCAAAATCAAGTGCACCAGCATCGTTTACAGCAAAAAGTGAAAAACAATTAGCAGGATATATTGCAAATTACCATTTTGGAAAAAAGAAAACAAGCACTGGAAAATATGTTTATTGTAACAATATTCATAAAGGAACACCACATGGAGAAACAATGACCTTAAAAGGAGAAGCTCCAGCAGGTATTGCTTATATTTTACAAAATGGTTATCCAAGTAAAAGTATTACTGGTAATAGTGATTATGATTATTACATTACACAATCTGCTATTTGGTGGTATTTGGATGATACAACTGGATCAAGTAACTTATCCAATAGTTTTAAAACAACAGGAAGTGATCCACACGGTTTAAGAAAATATGTAAAAGAATTAGTAACAGCAGCAAAGAAAGTAAAAGGATATTCAACTCCAAGTCTTGATCTTAGCGTAAATACAGAAGATATGACTGAATCAAGTGATGGAAAATACTATGAGTCTAGTGATATTAAAGTATCTGCAAAAGCATTATCAAGTAAAGGAGCAACTGTTTCTTTAACTGAAGCACCAAGTGGAAGTGAGATTGTTAGTCCAAGTACTGGAAGCGAAATTTCTACTGTAAAAGCAGGAGATAGTATTAAAGTAAAAATTCCGGTTGATAAGGTAGAAGTTGGTAAAACAACGGTTAAAGTAAAAGCAACTGCAACAGGAGTAATTAGCAAAGCTTATATTTATAAGTCAAGTAGTAGTTCTGTACAAGACGTTTATGGAAGTGCTTTATATAATGATACTACTAGTTTAAATGATGTAGCAACCGTATCACTTACAAAAGAAGAAATTGCATCAAAAGTATCTATTGTAAAGATTGATTCCAAAACAAAAACCGTTTTAGCAGGAGCAAACTTTGAATTATATGATAGTAAAGGTACAAAAATTACATCATGGACATCAACAACCAAAGCACATGTAATTCAAAAATTACCAAATGGTACATATACTCTAAAAGAGACAAAGGCACCAACCGGTTATAAAAAATTAGAAGAAGCAAAAACCTTTACAATTACCGATACCAATCGTGATATAAAAATAGAAGTAGAAAACGAAGCAATTACCAAATTAGTTAATATTGTAAAAATTGATAAAAAGACAGGACAACCTTTAGTAGGAGCACATTTAGTTGTGAAAAACGAAAAAGGTGAAGTCATCGCTGACTTTATCAGTAAAGAAGAACCTTATACCTTAACAGAGCTTGCAGATGGTAAATATAGTGTTTACGAAGTTGATGCTCCAGAAGGATATAAGAAAACAGAAGCTACGTATTTCTTCACCATTAGTGACGGTCAACCAGTCGCAAGCGTTACCGTTGAAAATGAAAAGATCGAAGAAGTAGAAGAACAAAAAGAACAAGAAGTAACAGTACCAGATACAGATAGCAATAATTCCCTATTATCTACGGTATTAGGAACTATAATTTTAGCATCCGGATTTGGATTTGTATACCATAATGGTAAAAAACAAGAACAAGAATAAAAAACAAGTAAGAATATCTTCTAATGCAATAGCGTACATCTCGGCGATTACCATTGTGTTAGGGCTATTCTTACTTTCGTATAACTTCGTAAATAAGCGAAGAATACTAGCGCATGATTATATCAATGAAAAGATCAATATGGATGTTGAGGTTCGAAATATTGAAAGCAGTGAAGAAGCGATCGAACCTGAGGTAGAAGATGATACCGAGACAAACTTAGATTATTACATTGGGTATTTGGAAATACCAAAGATCAATTTTAATAGGGGATTTTACAATGTTGATTCAACACAAAATACCGTTGACTCCAACATTCAAGTGATACGTGGCAGTAGTATGCCTACCAAAAGTGGTGGGAACCTAATTATCGCTGGTCATTCTGGTACCGGTTGGCAAGCATTCTTCAATGATTTGTATCAATTACAAATAGGAGATGTTGCAATTGTTACCTATAAAGATCATCGTTATACATATACATTAAAAAATATTTATACAGAATTAAAAACAGGTCAAATAACAATCAAACGAGACAAAACAAAAACAACCTTAACATTAATTACCTGTACCAATAATAGTAATACCACACAATCGGTTTATATATTAGAACTAAGTGGAAAAGAATAAAAGAAAGGGGGAGGTTTTGATGAGTCCATTAACATTGCAAGATAAATTAAAGATGGTAGGGGATGTAATATCATCATCACCTCTATATACCATCGCATTATTTATCGTATTAATTCTTGTTTATCTATTTGGAACAACAAATAGTACCAATCAAAAACAAAGTAGAAGAACTTATTTATTAATCTATTTAGCAGTATTTTTCTTCTTAATGATTCAATATGGAAAGAATTTCACTACGTTAATAGATTATGCAGTAAATCAAGTTTTTGTAGGTTATTACTTTCCAAATATTGTTCTTTATATTATCATGTTATTAGTAGCAACAATCATTACTTTGGTTAGTATTTTCCATAAAGAAATAACAAAAACAATAAAAGTAACCAATTCTATTGTTTATGGATTCTTAGTTTATTTTTTAGTATTAATTCTATCCTTAATCAATAACTTAAAATTAGATGTTTTTGAAATAACAGAACTATATAGTAGTGATAAAGTAAGAAGTATCTTAGAGCTTAGTATGTTTCTATTTGTAATTTGGATGGTTTTCCTAATTACTTATCACTTTATTCGAAAATATCAAGAAAAACATAATGTCATTAAGAAAGAAGAATTTATAAACTATAACATCATTCATGACTTTAAAGATAAAACAGTAGAGGCACCAAAAACAAAAGTATTTTTTGAACAACCAGTTGTGGAAAATACCAAAGAAGAACCGTTTACACTCGAGGAATATAAAATGATGTTAAAAGTTTTAAAAGAAGAACAGATGAAGGAAGAAAAAACACAAAGTAATTCATTAACCGAATTAAATAAATTATATCAAAGTATAGAAGAATAATGGGAATTTCCTTTTATTCTTTTTATATGTAGCAATTTATAGCATTTTACATAATTGACATAATATTACTTGTAAAATATTGTGTCAATTTTTATTTTATGTTACTCTTATTAAGAGGAGATAATATGAAAAAAATAATCATTACGAGTATAGATTTATTTTTAGTTATAGCAATGGTTTTATCCATTACAAGCGTAAAAACAAATAAAAAGAAAATTACTATTACTAACAGACAATATTATGTCAATAGTAAGAAAATTAAAGTAGAATTAGAAGAAGTTCCTATTGTTAATGTGTCAACAGAAGAACAACAAGAAGATGATAAGGTGCAAGAACAGGAAGAAATCAAGGAGGAAGAAGTAATAGAAGAAGAGTCTACAATAGAACAAGAAGAACCAAAAGAAATAGAAGTACCAGAGCAACAAGAAGTAGTAGAAGAAAAGAAAGAAGAAGTAATAGTACCTTCTATACTAACTGGTAAAGTTAGTGGTTATGGAGCCGATATTGGAGAATATACATCCTATGGATATTCTATCAAAGATCGCATTACTTACTTTGATGATACTTATGGAAATCTTAGAATACTAGCAGCAGGATCCGAATATCCTTATGGGACTGTTGTTAAAATAACAGGAAGCAGTCAAGGTGAAATATTAGGAATTGTTTTGGATCGAGGTCCAAATATTGGAGAAGGAAAAAAATTTCTTTTTGATATCTTATATCAAACAAGTGAAGAAGCATATAGAACAGGAGTGGAAGAAGTAGAATATCAAATACTTAGAATGGGGTGGTAATATGAAGGAACTTGGTTTTATAATTACAAAGGATGGAGAAGAATTTTGCTTTGGAGAATATCATCTTTATAGTGAAAGAGAAAATGATAATAAACATTATTATCATACACCTTCGTTTCAAGAAGAAGTGTTAAAAAACGAAGAATTTCAAAAGTTGAATTTAAACATACCAATGGATTTTGAAATCTCACATCATCCAAAAACACTTGCCAGTAAAGGCCTTGTAGTTGCTTTAAACCAAACAGCAGGAACTTATACCAAAGGAGTTCCCACGCTTCTTTTTCTATCACCAGAAGAGTTAAGCGAAAAACAAAAAGAAATATTGCTTGAGAAAGAAGAAGAACTAACATCTTTTGATTCTGGTCTTTCTTATGTCTATGTCATTGATGAAGAGGAAAAAGAGGTTCGGCAATATGATTTTATGGAAGACTATTTTAATCAAGAAATAAAAGAAAAAGGGAAAGTACACTAAAAAAGGAAAAAAGTCAATTCTTTTTTTCTTATTTTTTCTTTGCTACACTAATAGTGGAGGCAGAAGAAAATGAACGAGAGAATAATTGATGAAATTAGTAAAGATTTAAACATTACCAAAAAGCAAGTAGAAGTGGTGTTATCTCTTTTAGAAGAAGGAAATACCATCCCTTTTATTGCAAGATATCGTAAAGAAAAAACGGGTGCTTTGGATGAAGAGGTAATCCGAAAAATAGAAGAAGTTTATGAATATCAAGAAAACTTATTAAAACGAAAAGAAGACGTAATTCGGTTAATTACAGAAAAAGATATGATGACTGATTCTTTAAAAGAAGAAATCTTAAGTTGTCAAAAATTAGTGGAAGTAGAAGATTTATATCGACCATACAAAGAAAAGAAAAAGACAAAAGCAACCGAAGCGATTGCCAAAGGGTTAGAGCCGCTTGCTAAAATGATGATGGCATTTCCAGAAAAAGGAGATCGTGAAAGTCTTGCCAGTAAATTTTTAAATGATAAAGTAAAAACAACAGAAGAAGCAATAGAAGGTGCGAAATATATTATTGCAGAATGGATTAGTGATAATGCTAGTTATCGTAAGTGGATTCGAAAGTTTTTATATTTTGAAGGAACCCTTGTAAGTAAGAAAAAGAAAAATAGTGAAGATGAAAATGCAGTTTATAAAATTTATTATGATTATAGTGAAGTAGTAAGAACATTAAAACCACACAGAATTCTTGCTATTAATAGGGGAGAAAAAGAGGGTGTATTATCCGTTAAAATTGATTTTGATGGAGATAAAATTGTAGAATATTTAGAAAAGAAAATAATAAAAAGAAAATCTTTTGTAGAAGAGGATATAAAAGATGCCATCAAAGATAGCTTAAAACGTTTGATATTACCAAGTGTAGAGCGAGAAATTCGAAGTGAGTTAAAAGAAAAAGGAGAAGATCGTGCGATTGTTAACTTTATGGATAATGTAGAACATCTTCTATTAACGCCACCATTAAAAGAAAAAACGGTTTTAGGGTATGATCCAGCATATCGAACCGGTTGTAAACTTGCAGTTTTAGACAAAACTGGAAAACCACTTGAAATTGCCGTTATTTATCCAACAGAACCTCATAATGATATCGAAGGAAGTAAGAAAACGCTTCTTGATTTAATTGATCGTTATAATATTGATATTATTGCGATTGGAAATGGTACGGCATCAAGAGAAAGTGAAACTTTTGTTGCAGAGGCAATAAAAGATGCGAAAAGAAAAGTAGAGTATGTTATTGTAAGTGAAGCAGGGGCATCCGTTTATTCTGCTAGTCCACTTGCAATAAAAGAATTTCCCGATTTAACTGTTGAGAAAAGAAGTGCCATTAGTATTGGAAGAAGAATTCAAGATGCCCTATCCGAACTTGTAAAAATTGATCCGAAAAGTATAGGGGTAGGACTCTATCAACATGATGTACCCGTAAAGAAACTAGATGAGTCCTTACAATTTGTAGTAGAAAAAGCTGTAAATAGTGTTGGTGTTAATATCAATACGGCAAGCAATAGTTTATTATCCTATGTTTCAGGATTAAATAAAAAAGTAATCAAAGAACTTCTTGATACAAGAGATAAAAAAGGTAAATTTTTATCACGCGAAGATATTAAGAGTGTAAAAGGAATGAGCGATAAAGTTTATGAACAAGCAATTGGATTTTTACGAATTTTAGATGGTGAAAATCCACTGGATAAGACAAGTGTTCATCCGGAAAGTTATGAGAAAACAGAAAAATTATTAAAAGCCCTTGGTTTAAAGGTAGAAGATCTTGGTAGTGAAAAATTAATTACGGCACTTGATCTTATGGACAAAGAAAAAATAAGAGAAGAACTTTCTATTGATCCTTATACATTTGAAGATATTATTAGTAGTCTAAAACAACCAGAACGCGATCCAAGAGAAAAATATCCACAACCCGTTTTACGAAGCGATATTTTACATATTGAAGATTTGAAAAAAGGAGAGAAACTACAAGGAACCGTTCGTAATGTTGTAGATTTTGGTCTGTTTATTGATGTAGGATTAAAAAATGATGGACTTGCTCATATATCAAAATTATGCAATGAATATCTTCGTCATCCATCGGAAAAATTTTCTGTAGGTGATATCGTCGATTGTTATGTGGATGATGTTGATGTCGAAAAAAAGAAGGTATCTCTTAGTCTATTACCATTATGAGAAAGTCAAGAAAAACATATAATAAATTATACCAAAAAGTGTCAATTTGACAAAAATATGATATTTTGGTATAATGTATTTGTTCTTGTTTAAAGGAGGATTTATGAAAAAATCAAAAAAAGTTGGCCTGATAGTAATATCACTTAGTGTATTGTTATTTGGGTTAACGGTATTCTTACAGTACAAGGTATTTCATAAAGAAGAAAGTGAAGAATTGTACAAAAAGGTAACCATGAAAAATTTATCATCTGGCAAAATAGAACAAGTAAGCAAAGAGAATATGATTGAGGAAGTAGTGGAAAATCCTTTGGTACCAGAAGGACAACAAACACCAACTGTGGAGGAACAACAACAGCAGCCACAAGTAGAACAGCAACAACAACCAACCGAAGAAGTGGTACCAGAAGAGGAAATTAAAGAAATTACAACCTATGAAGATATTACAACAACACCAGTAGAACCTGTGGTTTATGATGGACTAACACTAAATCAATTAGCAGAAAAATTGAATCGGTCCCTTAAATCAAATATTGCTGGGAAAGGTTATTTAATTGCAAGTCATTGTCTTGAGTTAGGAGTCGATCCTTACCTTGCTGTTGCAATTATGTTACATGAGACAGGATGCAATCAAGGATCTTGTAGTAGTTTGGTTCAAAAGTGTAACAATGTTGGAGGCCAAAAAGGAGGACCTTCTTGTGGAGGAGGAAGTTATAAAGCCTATCCTACACTTGATGAAGGAATTATTGGTTATATTGATAATTTATATAACAACTATGTATCCAAAGGTCTTACAACAGCAGATCTTATGGGACCAAGATATGCAGCAAGTCCAACTTGGACAAGCAAAGTAAATAGCTATATTGCACTCGTTAAAAATAATTAGAACAAACAAAAATACACTTTTCGGAGTGTATTTTTATCTTGCTTGTTTTTTAATTAATTTTGCTTGTACTACAATTCTTCCACCATCATTGTTTTGACAAGTTGATAATGTTAAAATAGCATCTTTTGTGGATACTGGTGTATCAATTGGAGCTTTGTTTCTTTCTTTCATTGTAGAAAGCCATTTTTCTTTTGCTTCGTCTGTTTGAAAATTTGTTGTAATGTAATAACTTTCACTTTGGATGGTATAAATAGAAAAGATTTGAAACAATAAATTTTCTTTTGGTGTCGATAACCAAATTACATAATTATCTTTCTGACTTTGCCAACTTTTGGTAAGTGCATTTTTTAAAGATCCAAAGACTGTTTTATCGAGTCTTCCATGACCATAAATAACAGTATTATCACTTAATTGATTAATATTATTTCGGTAATCCATAAAAACCCATCCAGCACCATTCTTACTTTTATCAAAAGCGTGTGTTAAATAGTAAGTATTATTATTTGTTTGTACAACAGGGTAGTTAATGTTACTATTATCCATATGGATGAACGCTACGGTATCCTGATTCCTAGAAATAAGATCGTTAAAGTCTACTTCATAGAAAGGTAGTCCTACATAATACCAATAATCGCTTACTTTTTCTTCTTCCTCTGGAGGATTAATAAGTTCTCCTTCTTCCTTTATTTTTTTCGGTTTTATTTCTTTTTTTATTTTCTCTTCTAGTTTTCCAATGTTTTTATTATCGTTATTCCATTTTAATAATTGATAACCGGAAAAAATCATGAAACCGAGAAAGAGAAAAAATAATAGGAAAAATACGGGAGGACGTAACCTTGTCTTTTTCTTTCTTTTTTTCTTTTCTTTTGTCATACTATCACCTCAATCGCCTTTATTATAACAGTCCTTCTTTTTTTTTTCAACTATTTGAAATATTTTTACTTGGTGTTTTTACTATAATATATTTATGTCTGTAAAGTGCAACTTTTATTTAAAATTTTGTTGACTTCGTATAAATGATTATAGTACAATGTAGGTGAAAGGAAGGTTTTAAAAAAATGAAAAAAATCAAAATGTTAGCAATTCTTGTAATTGCAAGTGTACTATTTGTACCAAATGTATTTGCTAATGCAGATCCTAAACTTGGAACCGTTACAGAATACAAACCAGAAGATTCTGTACAACAAGCAGAAATACCTGTTATTGATAGTAGCAATCAAAACAGAATAACAGTTACGTATTCTGGAATGACAGAACTAAAAGTACAAGCACCAGATCCTGATCAAAAACGTTATGAAGAAGCAGCATGGTTTGGATTTACAGTTACTGCTCCAACCGATTTTCAAGCTGACAAAGCAAAACTTCGTCGTCTTAAAATGGATTCTGATACCAGTGGTGTAGTAGGTGATTACCGAGTATGGACTTGGAATGAAGCAAAAGATGATGATACTTATGTAAATGTTTACACAAGTGTTACACAAGAGGAATTAGAAGCTGCAGCATCAACGAAAGGTGGAGTAGTTTCAAAAACTTGGGAATTTGACTGGGATGGAGATGGAACTTATGAACAAGTATTGGAAGTAATCTTAGTTCCAAAAGAAGTAACGCTATTACCAAAAACTGGAAGTACTGATGAGCATACACCTTTGTTTACTCCAGCAAAGTATGAAGAAATCCAATCTAATATTGTAACCGTTACTTTTGATTTCATGGGACAACAAGAAAGTATGGAAGTTCAAAAAGGTAGTGTATTAGATAAAGAAGGAATTGCGGGATTGTATGCAATTAATTTGGAAGAATTCGGATTAGAAGGATATGAATTAGATGACTATTATGCTGATCCAGAATTTACAACAAAATATGATTTCACAAAACCATTTGAGAGTGATGTAACGATTTATATGCATGCAGTAAAGAAAGAAGTAGTTACACCAACTGTTGCAGAACCAAGTGAAGAAAACCCTGATACATCAGATATTAATTTGTATGGTCTTCTAGGTATCTTTGCAATTGGTAGCTGTGGACTTGCTTACGCAATCAGAAAAAGAAAATTTAATTAAGTTTAAGAATAGTAAAAAGGGGCTGTAATGAAATGATATAATTTCATGAAGTCTTTTTTTGAAAAAAATGATTGACTCAAAGATTTTAGTTGAATATAATAATGTGTCAAGAAAGGAGAAAAAAATGAAAAAGAAAATTGTTTTAGCTAGCATAATGTTTGCTTTTGGTATGTGTATAATACCAAATGTATATGCTCAAAGCCCAGATTCAATTCAAAATGGAGAAGAATTGAAAACTTGTTTAGAAGGTGGTGAAGGATCTGTTTGTACCTTAGCTCAAAATATAGTGGATCTAGAAACTTATATTACGATAACAGGAAATGTTACAATAAATTTAAATAATCATAATATAACTCGTGACCAAGGAACAGTTCTTTATGTTAACGGTGGTAAATTAACTTTAACTGGAAATGGTACTGTAAAATCAAGCGAAAATGAAAGTGCATCTGTGTGGATTAAAGATGGTACTTTAGATGTTAAAGGTAATGCTAAAATTGAAAATGCTGCTAATGGTTTTGCGTTAGTTGGTGAATCTAGTATAATTAATATTTCTGAAAATGCTATTATTGAAAATAGTGGAACTGGAACTGGAATTTCAATTAAAGGAGAAAATTCTGCACTTAATATTTCTGGTGGTACAGTTAATGCTGATGGAGATGCTATAACATTATTTGGTGATAAGCCTACTGTTAAAATTACTAATGGAAATATCACATCACAAAATGGATTTGCAATAAGTGGTAATGGATCAACTGATCCAGAGACAAATACTAGAAATTCTACAATTAATATATCAGGAGGAAAACTTACAAGTGCAAACCAGGCTGCTATTTATAATCCTCAAACTGGTACAGTAGATATCACTGGTGGCTCTACTACTGGTAAAATAGGTATTGTTGCTCGTCAAGGAACAGTTACTGTAACTGGAGGAACCATTACTGCAACAGGTGAAGGTTCTGATAATAAGCTTGCATTACCTAATGGTGTAGCAGTAATCATCGACAACGAAACTCCTGGTTATGAAGGAGGAGCAAAAGCTACTATTGGTGGTTCAGCTATCATTAAAGCTACTAATGAAAATCCTGTTTTAGCTTATAGTGATGATGATAACGAAAATAACTCAATTATAGTTAATGCTGGTGTACAATTCACTGGATCTAAACCAAAAGATGTATATCTTTCTGAAGATTTAATAGTAGATGAAAGTGGAAATGTCATAAAAGAGCAAATAAAAGTTAGCCTTCACTACACAGGAGACAATATGGGTGGAGATTTAACAACAACAGTAGATAAAGGAAGTATTATAACAAAAGAAGATTTAGAATCAATATTTGCTACTGATTTAGAAGTGCTTAATCAATTAGGTTATCAACTTGTTGGATATTATGCAGATGAAGATTATGCAACAGAATTCGATTTTGGAAAAAGACTTGATGATGATGTTGATATCTATTTAAAAATAGTAAAAAAACCAGTTGATAATGAACAAATAATTCCAGTTGAAAATGTTGTAAAGGATACGACAACTGATGAAATTGTTGAAAATCCTGATACTAGTGATAGTAATGTTTATGGACTTTTCTTAACCTTTATGACAAGTGGATCTGGTCTTATCTATCTAATGAGAAGAAGATAAAAAAAGAAACTGTTACGAAATGAAAAAAAATTTCTAACAGTTTTTTCTTTTGTCTAAAAATGAAAGATAATCTTTTGTCTATTTTATCCTTATCAAACATACCTTTTGATAGGAGGCTAGTCTGAAAAATAATTATTTTCATGACTATGTGTGCCTTGAACGAAGTGAAAGGAATGTGAGGTTAAAATGGAAAATAAAAAATTGCAAGGACTAACTCAAGAAGAAGTAAAAAAAGCAAGAGAAACCTATGGAGATAATGCCTTTCTTGAAGTATCGAAAGATACTTTTTTTAAACAGTTTTTACGAAGCTTAGGAGATCCCATTATTCGTATTTTATTAATTGCTTTGGGAATTAAAACCATTTTTCTAATTCAAGATTTTGATTGGTATGAAACCGTTGGAATTGTAATTGCTATTTTTCTTGCTTCTTTTATTTCTACGATATCAGAATATGGAAGCGAAAAAGCCTTTCATAAATTACAAGAAGAAGCATCCAAAACAAAAGTAAAAGTAAGAAGATATGAGGGGGTAGTAGAAATTCCAATTGAAGATGTTGTAGTAGGGGATATTGTACTTTTAACATTAGGAGATAAAATACCAGCCGATGGATTCTTATTAAAAGGAGAACTTACGCTTGATACTTCAAGTATTACAGGAGAAAGCAAAGAAGTATATAAAAAGCCTTTTATAAGTGGAATAAATCCAAGAGAAGAAAATGAACTATTAAGAGGAAGTGTCATTTATTTAGGAGAAGGAGAGATGATAGTAGAGAAGGTAGGAAGCAATACATTTTATGGAAAAATAGCCAAAGAATTACAAGAGACACAACCAGAAAGTCCCCTTAAACTAAGATTAAGAGAACTTGCCAAAGTGATTAGTAAAATTGGTTATTGTGGTGCTTTCTTTGTAGCGTTCTCCTATCTTTTTTCATCTATCGTTATTGCCAATCATTTTAACCTTACAAAAATACTTGCCTATTTATCCAATACGTCTTTACTATTCGCACATCTTTTGTATGCATTAACACTTGCTGTAACCATTATTGTAGTATCTGTTCCAGAAGGTCTTCCTATGATGATTACATTGGTGTTATCTTCGAATATGAAGCGTATGTTAAAAGATAATATTTTAGTAAGACGTCTTGTAGGAATTGAAACTGCAGGAAGTCTTAATCTTTTGTTTACCGACAAAACAGGAACTCTTACCAAAGGAGAATTAGAGGTAGTAGGAGGAATACTAGGAAGTGGAGTTTCCTTTCAAAATATAGATACCCTTGAAGAAAATTTTAAAAAGGTCTTTGTTCATGCGATTTTACAAAATACGAGTGCTTCGTATGATGATGCGAAAAAAAAGTGGATCGGAGGAAATACAACCGATCGAGCTTGTGTTTCTTTTGTTCAAAAAAGAGAAGAGATTTTACCAAAGTTAAAAACCAAACCTTTTAATAGTCACGATAAATATAGTTATACAACGGTAAAGGACAAAGAAAAAATAACGTATATTAAAGGGGCACCAGAAGTCCTTTTAAAAAAGTGTCATTCTTATTTATCGATGAGTGGTAAAAAAATACCATTTCATAGTCATGCTTTTATGGAAAAGGAATTAGAAAAATATACAAAAAAAGGAATTCGTGTTTTACTAATTGGATATACTACAACAAACCTTAATGATATTACCCTTCTTGCTTTTTTATTGATAAAAGATGAATTAAGAGAGAATGTAGAGAAAGCTGTAAAGCTTGTGAAGAAAGCGGGTATTCAAGTTGTTATGATAACAGGAGACAATAAAAAAACAGCAGAAGCCATTGCAAGAGATGCCGAAATTATAACAAGTGATGAAGATCTTATTTTAACAAGCGATCAGTTAAAAGAGATGACAGATGATGCGATTAAGGAAAAGTTAAAAAACATAAAAGTAATCGCACGAGCACTCCCAGAAGATAAAAGTAGATTGGTACGATTATCCGAAGAGATGGGTCTTGTTGTTGGAATGACAGGCGATGGTGTGAATGATGCGCCAGCCTTAAAAAAGGCAGATGTTGGTTTTGCGTTTGGATCAGGTACAGAAGTTGCCAAAGAAGCAAGTGATATTATTTTACTCGATAATAATTTTGAAGCCATTGTTTTATCCATCCTTTATGGAAGAACCATTTTTAAAAGTATAAGAAAGTTTATCATTTTCCAATTAACGGTTAATTTCTGTGCCGTATCGTTATCGATTTTAGGACCTTATATTGGAGTAGAAACACCGGTTACTGTCATTCAAATGTTATGGATTAATATGGTTATGGATACCCTTGCAGGAATTGCTTTTTCCTTTGAGCCACCACTTTTGGAATTTATGGAAGAACGTCCAAAGAAAAGAACGGAAAAAATCCTAAACGCTTATATGCTTCATGAAATTTTATTTACAACGGTCTATTCTACCTTGCTTTGTATTTTCTTTCTAAAGAGTCCTTTGATTCATTCCTTTTTTCGTAGTGGTAGGGAAGATAAATATTTTTTTACTGCTTTTTTTGGCCTTTTCATTTTCCTTAGTATTTTCAATAGTTTTAATGCAAGAACATCAAGATTAAATGTTTTTTCGAATCTATCCAAAAATAAAGTCTTCTTATTTGTTATTTTCTTTATTGTCATTGTCCAGCTCCTTCTTATTTATTATGGAGGAAGCATGTTTCGAACGGCAGGGCTTAGTCTAAGAGAAATCGAGATTATGTTACTTTGTGCTTTTACGGTAATTCCGATTAATGTGATTCGAAAGTATTATTTAAAGCAAAATGGTAAATTAGGTAGTGTTTAAAGAAAAGAGGAGAGTATGAAAAATTTAAAAATTCTATCGTTTCCGATGGATAAAAACTATCATCTTGTTAGAAAAAACAAACAAGTTCCAATCATTATATCATTACTAGAAAAAGAAAATCCTGATATTATTGCATTTCAACAATTAAGACTTCCAATACGAGATGAAATTTTAACTTACTTAAAAGATTATAATGCTTGGGCTGAAGCAAGAGGATGTAGAAAACAAGAACATTTTAATACCATATTAGTAAAAAAGAATAGAAACGTTACTTTCTCAAGGCTTCATTCATTAGGAGAAGATTTAGGTCTTCCTTCTAGTAAGGCAAGGCACGCATGGAGTACAAAAACTTGTAATACTGTTGTTTTGGATTTAGAAGGAGAAAAATTAACCATTTTTAATACCGAGTTCGATTCTTTTTCGAAGAAAGCAAGGTATGAAGAATTAAACTATTTACAAAATATTTTAGACTTATCTTTTTATCAAGGAAACAAAATAATAGTAGGTAATTTCCATATGGATATGAACGAAGCTTTTCTTTCCTTTTTAAAGAAAAACAAATTAAAAAATGCGACCATTCATCTTGGTACAACAAAAATAGGAAAAGAAGGAAATGCAACCAGTCATATTCTAGTATCCAGTGATCTTCCTTTTTTAGAAACGGAAAAAATAATGGCAAGCAAAAATAATGTTTTCGCAAGTTCTAATTTTGCGCTTAAAACAAAGATTATAGGTCAAAAGAAAAAGCGTTACTAATTGCCTTTTTCTTTTTTCTTTGGTAAACTATATCTAGTTTGGAAAGGAGTAGGTTATGTTACAAGTTCATAATGTAAGTTTAAAATTTGGAAAAAGAACATTGTTTGAAAATGTTAATTTAAAATTTAGTGATGGTGCGTGCTATGGCTTAATTGGGGCGAATGGTGCTGGTAAAAGTACCTTTTTAAAGTTGTTAACGGGAGAACTTGAGACAACAACAGGAGAGGTAACCGTTGGAAAAAATGAGAGAATTTCTGTGTTAAAACAAGATCATTATGCTTATGATGATATGCGAGTTTTGGATGTTGTTATTATGGGAAATCGTAAGCTTTATGACATCATGAAGGAAAAAGAAGAACTTTATAGTCATACAGAATTTACCGAAGAAGATGGGTATCGTCTCGCTGATTTGGAAGCAGAGTTTTTAGATATGGATGGATGGAATGCAGAAAGTGATGCTGCAATTTTATTATCAAATCTTGGTGTGAAAGAAGAAAATCATTCCAAATTAATGAAAGAAATAGAAATGAAAGATCGTGTGAAAGTCTTACTTGCATCAAGCCTTTTCGGAAATCCAGATATCTTACTTTTGGATGAGCCAACCAATAGTTTGGATCTTTCTGCCATTAATTGGTTGGAAGAGTTTTTGATTAATTTTTCCAATACCGTAATTGTTGTTAGCCACGATCGTCATTTTTTAAATAAAGTTTGTACCCATATAGCAGATATTGATTTTGGTAAAATAAAAATCTATATTGGAAATTATGACTTTTGGTACCAATCAAGAGAACTTGCGTTAAAACAAGTAAAAGATCAAAATAAGAAAAAGGAAGAAAAAATAAAAGAATTACAAGATTTTATTGCTCGTTTTAGTGCGAATGCTAGTAAAAGTAAGCAAGCAACATCAAGAAAAAAGATGTTAGAAAAAATAGAATTAGAAGAAATTATTCCTTCGACTAGAAAATATCCTTATATTGATTTTAAAATAGAACATCCCATCGGAAAAGAGATATTAACCGTTCGTGATTTAGTAAAAGAAGTAGATGGTAAAAGAATTCTTAATAAAGTATCCTTTACCGTATTAAAAGGCGATAAAATTGCTATTGTATCTGAAAACGATCAGGCAAAAACCATGCTTTTGAATCTTTTAGCAGGACAAGAAAAGTACGACAAAGGAGAAATAAAGTTTGGAAAGACCATTGTACCTTCTTATTTACCCCAAGATAATTCTTCTTATTTTGGAAAAGATGGGACCATTATGGAGTGGATTGGACAATATTATGATATTGATGATGAGACTTATTTGAGAGGTTTTTTAGGTCGTATGTTATTTTCAGGAGATGATGTTTTTAAAAAAGTAAGCGTCTTATCGGGTGGTGAGAAAGCACGTTGTATGCTTAGTAAATGTATGTTAGAGTCTCCTAATTTCTTGCTTTTGGATGAGCCAACCAACCACTTAGATTTGGAAAGTATCACATCGCTTAACAAAGGATTAGAAAACTTTCAAGGAGAACTTATTATGACAACACGAGATCATGAATTAAATCAAACCGTTGCTAATCGAATCATTGAAATAAAAGAAGATGGAACCATTATAGACCGAAGAGTAACCTTTGATGAATACTATCAAAAAAAATAGGATGCAAGTCCTATTTTTATTTTACCATTGCCCCTTTGGAACAACGATTTCCAAAAGCATCTAATTTCTTTCCATCTTTTTTTACAACGATTACTTCACAGTGATTTGGGCATCCCTTACATTCAACACCCATTGTCTCAAACGATGCATCTTTTAAGGAAAAATCAAAGATGCGTCCCATACTATTTTTCTCTGCTAAAATAGCACTTCCCAAAGCTCCCATTAAATGTCCATCAGGATCGACGAAAATATTACTATCTAATAATTCTTCAAAAGCTTTTTTAACACCAATGTTTTTACTTACACCACCTTGAAATAGAATAGGGGAGGAAATCTTTTTTCCTTTCGCCACATTGTTTAAGTAATTGCTTGCAACACTGTAACAAAGACCTGCTACAATATCTTTTTTATCATATCCCATTTGAATTTTATGAACCAAATCACTTTCTGCAAAAACAGTACAACGAGCAGCAATATTAGTGGGATGTTGACTTGTAAGGGCGATTGTTCCAAAATCTTCTACGTCAATTCCAAGACGCTTTGCTTGACTGGATAAAAAACTACCCGTTCCAGCCGCACAGAGTGTATTCATAGCATAATCTGTAACAATTCCATCTTCTAGTAAAATAATTTTGGAATCTTGTCCACCAATTTCTAATATTGTTTTTACCTCCGGATATCTTGAAAGCGTTCCAATGGCGTGTGCTGTAATTTCATTTTTAATACTACAAGCACCAAGCATCGTTCCAATTAGTTTTCTAGCAGATCCTGTGGTACCAACCCCTAAAATGGTAATGTCTGTTCCTTTTATTTTTTCTTCTAATTCTACCAGTACTTCTTTTACGGCTTTGACTGGATTTCCTTCGGTCCATAAATAACTACTGGCAAGAATTTCATGCTTTTCATTGATAATAACCCCTTTGGTTGAGATCGATCCAATATCAATTCCTAAATAACCAATCATGTTATCCCTCCTTTTTTAATGTTAACAAATCATAAAAAGCTTCTAGTCTTGTATTCATACCTTCCACGCCTGTTTGTTCATCAAAAGAAAAAAATAAAATAGGAAGACTCATATCTTTGCTTGCTCTCATAATAATAGGCATGGCACCAATTTCTGGTGTACATCCTGTTGGTTTGGTATGGATTACACCATCAAAATGATGCTTTTTTAACCAAAGAACACGATATACATTATCCAGTCCATCCGCACCTAATGTATATTTACAATATTTTCTTACTTTGTATTTCATAAAAGGTAAGAGGATAGCTTTTTGATAAAGCAAGTAAGAAAGATTCGTAAAACGTTTAATTTCAATGTGAAATTTTGCTAAGTTTTTTTCAAGTTCATAGTTGGAAAAGCTCTCCATTGCTGTATAAAGTTCTCCAATGATTCCAACTTTAAGACAGTTTTTTGGTTTGTTGATTTCTATTTTTTGTAATTTTCTTTTATATTTTTTATAAATTTTTCTTAATTGGTAGGTGTTTTTTGCTTTATTACATTCTTTTATAAATGCTTTCTTCAGTTTCAAAAAAGAATCTGGTTTTACCTCAAATCCAACGACTTTTCTTATTTTACTATCTAGTTTATCAAGATACGTAACATAAAAAAAGGCAAAAACTAAATATTTCAAAAAGCTCCTTCGTTTTAAATCTTTGTTTTGTTTTTTAAAAATTTGATAAAGTTCTCTTAATCTTAAGTGATCGCGCTCAATAATTTGAACAAAATGAAAGTCATATCCTAAATCTTTTAAAATTGTCTCTTGTACTTCGGCATAATAACGATATCTACAGCCTCCTCCTGCTTGGTATAATACATTGGCTCCTAATTCTAAGGCTTCTATAAAATTGCCTAAATTGTATTTAAAAGGAACGCAGACAGAGTCCGGTGAATGTTTACTTCCTAATTCAATTGTTTTTTTGGTAATGGGAGGAACAATTAAGACCTCTTTCTTGGTCATATCTTGTAAGAGTCTTCGAATCGGATATTGATAATCACCAAGTTGGGGAAAAGCAAGGATTTCTTTCATAGATGGATTCCTCCTTTTAACATATCAAGAAAGCTTTCTAGTCGTGTGATGATTGCGACATCACTATCCAAGTCTTCAAACGTAAGAAGTAAAACTTTTGTATTTTTTTTCTTTCTAAGAATCATTTCATTGGTTAGGGAGTCTGGTCCACAAGGAAATGCGGTAATTAAAATAACACCATCAACAAAAGGAGAAAAGTAAGAGAAGGCTCCTAGTAGTTCTTTGTTCATTGTCCAGTGAACCGTTTTGGATATTTTTTTAAAGTTATCTATTTTATCTCTTTTTGCTTCATAACTATAGATGACTTCTACATCTTGTTCTTTTAAATAAGTCGTAATTCTTTTTCCCATTAATTCATCTTCTAATGTATAAGGATGACCCAAAAGAAGAATTTTGGTCTTTTTGCTTTTTAACTTTTCTTCTCCTTTTTGTTCTAGTTTCCTAATGTATTCCTTCTCTTTTTCTTTGGCAATGTTATAAGCGTGTTGGGATTCTAAAATACTAAATCCTAATTCTCTTCCTAGCTTTAAAAAAGCTTTTTTCTCTGTTTGATGTCTTTTTACATCAATATTATAGTTTAAAAGAGGAATATCACTATAAAGATTATGAACCAAATCATACAAGGCATTAAAATTGGTACATACTTGTTCTTTTTTTTCTAAGGAATAGATTCTGGGAATTAATAGTAAATCACATTTTCCCTTTAAAGCTTCAATGTGTCCAAAAAAAAGCTTCATGGAAAGACACGTCTCATCAATCGCTTTGTTTTGTCCCATTTTAAGAAGTTCTTTTGTACTTTTTCCACTTTCTATATAAGGAACATCCAAAACATCAAAAAAAGTTTTCCATAACGTGTGATAGTGATAATAAAGAAGTGTTTTTGGAATACCAATGGTTTTCATCCGTCTTCCTCCTTTTCGATATAACTTATGATGAAAAAAGAAAAATATTTCTTAAAAAATAAGAAAAAAAGTGCGAAAAATACCTATTTGTGTTATAATCTTAGTAGGAGGGATGAAAAAATGAAAAATACAGAAACAATCAAGACAGCTGTAATTATTGTTTTAGCACTTGTTTTAGTATTTGGTGGTAGTTTTATGGCTTCTGAATTAAAAAATAAAAATACAGCAAGTGTTGATAATGCGGAGAAAGAATCAAGTACATCAAACGATACAGAAACAACAAATAATGAGACAACAAGTGAAGAAAGTAGTGAGGAAGACGAAATTCCAGAAAGTGAGCAAAAAGAGTTAAAGGAAATTGATATTGATAAATATCTATCATTGAAAAAAGGTGATGATAAGGCAATTATCTATGTAGCACGTCCAACTTGTCATTATTGCCAAGAACAAGAACCAATTATGAAAAATATTGTTTATGAGTATGATGCTCCTGTTAATTATTTGAATACAGATGAACTTGATGATGATGGACAAAACAAATTAATTAAATCCGATGATTACTTTAGTGAAGGATATGGAACTCCACTTATCTTAATTGTTCAAAAAAATGAAATCATTGACAAAATAGAAGGATTATCAACAAAAGATAATATTGTATCACTTTTCAAAAAACATGATTTTATTAAGGATTAAGGTGTAAAAAGATGAGCCAAAAAGAAAAATTGGAAACTTTATTAAATGAGTTTCACTCTAAATATCCAATGACAATTGGTTGGCGGTTAAAGAAGAATAGTCGTATTCTTTTAGAACATCTTTATGAAGATGAGAAAATCGAATATGCTTTTTATGCCCAAAAGAATGACAATCCACTTGATTTTTTAGGAACCGGTGTTGTTGCGCTTACCAATAAACGTTTGGTAATTGGTCGAGATCGAGTTGTGATTGGTTATTTCTTTGATAGTATTACACCAGACTTATTTAATGATTTAAAAGTAAAAAGTGGAATCATTTTTGGTAAGATTGAAATCGATATGGTAAAAGAATTTATTGTATTAAGTAATATTGATAAAAGAGCATTACCAGAAATAGAGAAAAAAGTAACAAACTTTATGCATGAGGCAAAATTAAAATATCAAAATAACGATTAATCAAGAGAGCTCTCTTGGTTTTTCTTTTTTTTCATGGTATGATTAAAATGAGGTTGATGGTATGAAAGTTG
>CANQYK010000005.1 GCA_947628065.1 uncultured Bacilli bacterium
TTTAGTCTTTTCTACATCCTTTTTCTTATCTTTTTTATCGTTCTTCTATGCTCAGATTATTTCCCGGGAAATAATTTTAATCTTTTCTACACCTTTTTTTTATCTTTCTTATTGTTCTTCTATGCACCAATTATTTCCCGGGAAATAATTTTTAGTCTTTTCCACACTCCTTTTCTTATCTTTCTTATCGATCTTCTATCTTCTATGCTTCGATTATTTCCCGGGAAATAATTTTAGTCTTTTCTACACCCTTTTTTTATCTTTCTTATTGTTCTTCTATGCACCAATTATTTCCCGGGAAATAATTTTTAGTCTTTTCCACACTCCTTTTCTTATCTTTCTTATCGATCTTCTATCTTCTATGCTTCGATTATTTCCCGGGAAATAATTTTAGTCTTTTCTACACCCTTTTTTTATCTTTCTTATTGTTCTTCTATGCACCAATTATTTCCCGGGAAATAATTTTTAGTCTTTTCCACACTTTTTTTCTTTTCTTTATTACTGTTCTTCCATGCCTCAATTATTTCCCGGGAAATAATTTTAGTCTTTTCTACACCTTTTTCTTATCTTTTTTATTGGTCTTTTATTCCTCAATTATTTCCCGGGAAATAATTTTAGTCTTTTCTACACCCTTTTTTTTATCTTTATTACTATTCTTCTATGCTCAGATTATTTCCCGGGAAATAATTTCATTTGTAATATCATAAAAAGAGGAAAATTAACTTTCCTCTTTTACTTCTGATTCCATTACAGATTCTTCTTCTGTTTCTTCTTTTTCTACTATCGCTACTGTCGCAACTTTTTGCTCTTCTTTTAAATTAATTAATCTTGTTCCTTGTGTTGCTCTTTTTAAAGTAGATATCTGTGATAAAGGCATCCTCATTATAATACCACTATCTGTAATAATCATAAGATCTAATTTTTCCACAAATTCTGGTTTAACATATTTTAAAGCTACCATATTTCCATTTTTCTCTGTTATATTTAATGCTTTTACGCCTTTACTTCCACGATGTGTTAAGCGATATTCATCAATTATTGTTTTTTTACCATATCCTTTTTCTGTAACAATTAAAATTTCTTCACCAGAATTAATTACTTCTGCACCAATAACCTTACTATCGCCTAAGTCAATTCCTTTCACTCCAGAAGTACCACGCCCCATAGAACGAATTTCTGTTTCTTGGAATCTTACCATACGACCATTGCTTGCTCCGATTACGATTTCATCATTTCCTACTGTTTTACGAACGGCAATTAATTCATCATTTTCTTTTAATATAATTGCTATTTTTCCAGATTTTCTAATATTTTCAAATTCTTCTATTGCTGTACGTTTTACTAATCCATTTCTTGTCGCAAACAATAAGAATTTACTTGGTTCATCTTCTGCATTTAGCTCTATCATCGAACTAATGTTTTCATCTTTTTCTAACGATAATAAATTAACAATTGGTAATCCTTTGGATTGTCTTCCAAATTCTGGTATTTCATATCCCTTTAAGCGATATACTTTACCTTTGTTCGAGAAGAATAGAATATAATCATGTGTTTTCATTGGTATTATGTGTTCTACAAAATCTTCTTCATTGGTTGCCATTCCTTTGATACCAACACCACCACGATTTTGTGCACGATAGGTATCTGATTTTACACGTTTTATATATCCCTTATTTGTTAAGGTTATAATAATATCTTCTACTGGAATTAGGGATTCATCTTCAATATACTCAATTGCTGTCATATCAATATTGGTACGACGTTCATCTGCATATTTTGCTTTAATCTCTAATAATTCCTTTTTGATGACTGCCAAAATATTTTCATCACTACTTAAAATTTCTTTTAATTCTTCTATTGTTTTTAATAAATCTTGTAACTCGTTTTCTATTTTTTCTCTTTCTAATCCAGTCAAACGACGTAATTTCATTTCCAAAATAGAATTAGCTTGAATCTCACTTAATCCGAATTGATTCATCAAACCATTTCTTGCTTCTTCATCAGATTGACTACCACGAATTAACTTAATAACAGCATCAATATGATCAAGTGCTATCTTTAGCCCTTCTAAAATATGTACTCTTTTCTCTGCTACATCTAAATCATATTGTGTTCTTCTTATAATAACTTCTCTTTGATAATCAATGTATTTGGCAATGATATCTTTTAATCCCAGTGTTTTTGGAACACCTTGATCCAACATTAAGAAGATAATTCCATAAGATGTTTGAAATGCTGTATGTTTGTATAACTTATTTAAAACAACTTGGGCATTCGCATCTTTTTTTAACGTAATCGTTATTTTTATACCATCTTTCAAGTCCGTATGATAATCCGCAATTCCTTCGATTGTTTTATTATGAACAAGTTCTGCTACCTTATTTTTTAAATCTAATGTATTAATACCATATGGTACTTCATCTACAATAATATATTGTCTTCCATTCTTTTCTTCAATGGTAGCTTTACTTCGAATGGTAATACTTCCTCTACCTGTTTCATAAGCTTTTCTAATACCACTATTTCCTAAGATGTTCGCACCCGTTGGAAAATCAGGTCCTTTGATATATTTCATTAATTCATCTAATTCAATGTCGTGATTATCAATGTACGCTACACAACCATCAATTACTTCCCCTAAATTATGTGGTGGAATATTGGTTGCCATACCAACGGCTATTCCTGTCGTACCATTTACTAAAATATTTGGAAAACGAGATGGTAAAATTTCTGGTTCTTTTGTTGTTTCATCAAAGTTTGGAATAAAGTTTACGGTATTTTTATTAATATTTCTTAATAATTCTAAGGATATCTTTGATAATCTTGATTCTGTATAACGCATTGCTGCCGCACCATAACCTTCAATATTACCAAAATTTCCATGTCCATCAATTAACATATAACGATAAGAAAAATCTTGTGCCATACGTACCATTGCTTCATAAATACTAGAATCTCCATGAGGATGGTAATTACCCATAACCTCTCCAACTGTTTTGGCACTTTTCTTATGTGGTTTATCTGGTGTATAACCAGACTCATACATGGAATATAAAATTCTTCTATGAACTGGTTTTAATCCATCTCGTAAATCAGGAAGTGCACGTGCCACGATAACACTCATTGAATATTCTAAGAAAGAATCTTGTACTTCTTTTACAATATTATTTTTTTCTAAGCGATCCATAACCTTACCTCCTATACATCCAAGTTCTCAACATATGTTGCATTATTTTCAATAAATTCACGACGAGGCTCTACTTCTTCTCCCATTAATTTTGAGAAAATATCATCGGCTGCGACGGCATCTTCTACCGTAATTTGTCGTAATACTCTTTTATTGATATCCATTGTTGTTTCATTCAATTCTTCGGCATCCATTTCCCCTAACCCTTTCATTCTGGCAATATCATATTTGGTGTTTGGAGAAAGGGTTGCTAAATATTCATCTCGCTCTTGTTCATTTAAAACATACTTTATGGTTTTTCCATGTTTAATGACAAACAAAGGTGGTTGGGCAGCATAGACGTGTCCTGCTTCTACAATCGGACGGAAGAAACGATAGAATAACGTTAACAGTAAGACTCTGATATGAGAGCCATCTACATCTGCATCGGTCATGATAATAATTTTATGATATCTTAACTTTGATAAATCAAATTCTTCCCCTATTCCTGTACCAAAGGCTGTTATAATCGTTCTAATTTCTTCATTGGATAAAGCTCTATCAAGTCTTGCTTTTTCTACATTTAAGATCTTTCCACGAAGTGGTAAAATAGCTTGGGTCATACTATCTCTTCCTTTGATGGCAGAGCCTCCTGCAGAATCTCCTTCGACTAAGAATATTTCACTAACAGAAGCATCTTTGCTTTTACAGTCTGATAGTTTTCCATAAAAATTCGTAACATCAAGATCTCCTTTTCTTCTTGTTAATTCTCTAGCTTTTTTTGCGGCAACACGAGCACGAGAAGCAGTCATTGATTTTTCTACAATTAATTTTGCTTCTTCTGGATGTTCCATTAAAAAGCGTTCAAAATCTTTTGAGAAAATACGATTACAAACACCTCTTACTTCACTATTTCCAAGTTTTGTTTTTGTCTGTCCTTCAAACTGTGGATTGGGATGTTTTATTGATACAATCATCGTAAGTCCTTCTCTTACATCTTCTCCTGTTAATGGATCATCCTTTTCCTTCATAATTCCACTACTTTGGGCATATTTATTTAATATTCGTGTTAGAGCAATACGAACGCCATCTTCATGGGTTCCACCTTCTGGTGTTGTAATATTATTAACAAAAGAATAGATACTTGCATTATAACTTTCATTATATTGAAGTGCAACCTCTACCATAATATCGTTTTCTTCTCCTGTAATATCAATGATTGTATCATGAATTGGTTGTTTCGTTTTATTAATCATTTGTACATATTCTCGAATTCCACCTTCATAACAGAAAGAATCTTTTTTATCGGCCTCTCTATCATCATATAGAGTGATACGAAGTCCACGATTCAAAAAGGCAAGTTCTCTTAAACGATTTTTTAAGATATCATAATCATAAACTGTTGTCTCTTCAAATATAGAAGCATCTGGTAGAAAGGTGACAGTTGTCCCTGTTCTATCTTCATCACAATCATCAATGATCTTTAATGGCTCTACTGCATGACCTCCATTAATATATTTTTGATAATAGATATGTCCATTTTTATATACTTTTACCTCTAAACTTGTGGATAGCGCGTTTACAACGGATGCTCCTACACCATGAAGACCACCAGATACTTTGTATCCTCCTCCACCAAATTTTCCTCCTGCATGAAGGACGGTATAAACGGTTTCTACGGTACTTTTTCCGGTTTTTGGATGGATATCTACAGGAATTCCTCTTCCGTCGTCTTTTACCGTAATACTGTTGTCTTTTCCTATGGTTACCTCAATATGCGTACAATAACCTGCTAAGGCTTCATCAATCGCATTATCAACGATTTCCCATACCAAATGATGAAGTCCCCTACTACTTGTACTACCAATATACATTCCAGGCCGTTTTCGAACTGCCTCTAATCCTTCCAATACTTGAATGGCAGATGAATCATATTCTTGTTCTACTTTTTCTTTCATTTCTTCTCACACCTTTCTACGTTTCCATTGCTTACTTGAAAGATTGCCACATTATCAAGCGCTTTCTTTGAAATATTTTTTAAGTCGGTTGTTGTTATAATACTTTGAATATCTTTACTAATAAATTTTAAGAGCTTGTTTTTCTTTTTTAGATCCAGTTCACTAAAAATATCATCCAACAATAAGACAGGACTACTGCCACTATATTCTTCAAATATTTTAATGGTTGCAAGCTTATACGATAAGACTGCACTCTTTTGTTGTCCTTGGGATGCATATACTTTCATATCTTTTCCTTTGTAAGAAAAAGTAAAATCATCACGATGTGGTCCATATAACGTCATTCCATAAGCAAGTTCTTTTTTATAATATTTATGAAACTTATGTCGTAAGGCCCGTCTTATCGCATCCTCTTCATAGGCTTCTATTTCTATATTTGGTTTATAAAGGAGCTCTACACCACTACTATCTGTTATATTCTTAAAAATAACATCAATGTTGTTTCCAATTTTTTCCAAATATAGGTGTCGCATCTTATAAATAAAGACTGCTTTTTCTACTAGTTTTTCCGTTAAAATATCAAGATATGTCTTATCAGCAATGTTGTTTGTGAATAATATTTTAAGATATTCATTGCGTGTTTTTAACAGTTTGTTATATTCATTGGAAATCTTTAAATACTCAAGTGATATTTGACTTAATTCCATATTTAAAAGATTTCTTCTGATGCTAGGGGAACCTGTCATAATTTCTAAATCATTTGGAGTAAAGATCACTACATTTAAGTTTGCAATATAATCTGCAATTCTTTTTATTTGCTTATTATTTACCAAAACTTTTTTTTGTTTGTCCATAATTTCAATTGCTAAGTCTTTTTTTGTTCGTCCCTTTTTTACCGATCCTTTTATTTTGGCTTTTTGTTTGGTAAAGCGAATAAGATCCATATCGTTTCCAATTCTATAGGATTTCGTAAGTGCTAAAACGGAAGCAGCTTCCAAAATATTGGTTTTCCCTACCCCATTCTCACCAATAAAAATATTCATGTTCGGACTTAATTCTAAATTTAGCTTTTGATAATTACGAAAATTCGTTAAATTTAATTTGGTTATTATCATTTTTGACCAATAAACCTCTCATTTTATCACCTTTACCCTGTTTTAGTACTCCTATACACGCATAACTATTATATCATAAAATATAGAATAAAACAGAAAAAAAGTGCTTTTTTCACACTTTTTTAGAAATTTTTGTTTTGTTTTCGATTTCGCACTACAGATTCTAATCGACTTGCTCTTAATATTTGGTTTTCCAAAGACTTATAAGAGATATTCGCTACCATGGTTTTTCCATTTATGAATTCAATCAAGCAACTATTTTTGTCCATGGTGGCTTTTGATATTTCTTTGATTTTATTAAGCGCGATCCATGCACAGTTTGCTTCTTCTGGAGAATTGGTTGGTAAAAATACCAAATTCTTACTATCTTCAATTAAAATTGGAAGTTTGTAAGCACTATTTAAGATATTTTTTGACCCCTCCCTTCTTCCAAGATAGGAACTACCAAAGTAACTACAACTATAGCTTAATATTTCAAATGGTGTTCTTTCCACATCAATTTCATCCTCTTCCTCTAATACTAAGGAATCCAAAAAGTTCTCTCCTTCCAGTGGTAAAATTGCTAGTGTCGAATCATTAATTTCATAATCTTTCATATTTTCCCCCTCCAAAACATGTTTTTCATGTTTGTTTGCTAGTCTACTATATTATAATGTCGAAAAAAGCAAAGTTTTGTCGAAAATGGAAAAAAATTGCAAAAAAAGAGAGGAATTTTGCATTTTCCCCTACTTTTTTCCGGAAATTTTTGATTTTTAGTATGTTCTTATCGGTAAAACAAGCTGTGTTAGAGTCTCATCCTCAGAACTTTTTAGTAAAATTGGTTTAATTTCACCCACAAAGGATAATTCCACTGTTTCTGTGGAAAAAGATTTTAGGGCTTCCATCATATAACGAGCACTGAAAGAAATCTTAATATCCATGTCATTATCTTTTGTTATCTGCATCTTCTCCTCTACTCTTCCAACTTCTACACTGGATGATTTCATCAATAGTTTATTTCCTTCTGTTTCAAGTGTTACAATGTTTTTATCTTTATCACTGGTTAAAATACTAACACGATCTACTACATCATAAAAGTCATTGATGTTTAAATGTAGTTTTACAAGAGAATCGCTTGGTAGTAAGTTTGAAGTATTGGGATATGTTCCATTGATTAATCTTGATTGGAACAATAGGTTTTGATATTTGAATAAAATCTTATTATTAAAGATGTGAATTTCTATCTTATCTTCACTATCGTTAATAATTCTTGTAAATTCAACTAAGTTACGACTCGGAATTACAATATTTTGATTTTCACTAGATTCTTTTTCTAATTTTACGACTTTTCTTGCCAAACGATAAGAATCCGTAGCGTTACATTCTAAGATATTACCACTTACATTAAAGTTAATTCCATTTAAAATTGCTTTGTTTTCATCAAAACTTGTTGCAAAAGCAGTTTGATTTACGATTTCTTTTAAAACCACTGGACTTAATTCAATGTGATTTTTACTTTCGTTTAATTCAATATTAGGATATTCTTTTTCACTGATCCCATTTAAATTAAATTCACTATTTTCTGTATAGATTAAGATTTTTAATTCATCCACAACCTCTATATTAATATAGTCATCGGGTAATTTTTTAACAATGTCTAAAATATACTTTCCTTGAATAATAATACTACCCTCTTCTTTAACAGAAATAATTTCTTCATCCTCACAAGGAATAAAGGTTTGAATCGTAATATCGTTATCGCTTGCTGTTAATGTTAATTTCTTTTTGGTTAATAAGAATTTTATACCCGCAAGTACTGGTATTACATTTTTGGTAGATAAGGCCTTGGATACTTTATTTAAGGCTTCTAATAAGATTTCTTTTTTTACAGTAAATTTCATATTTTTTTCCTTCTTTCTTTTATTATTATTGTTATTATTAGAGTGGAAATTGTTGAAAACTTTCCAATTCCCTTTTATTATAGCATCTTCCCCTTTTTTTGTCTTGTGGAAAAATCTTTTGATAACCAAAAGTTTTCCTCAATCTTGTTATTTTATGTCATTTTTTAGCTTTTCAATGATGTTTGCTAAGTCCTTATTATTCTTTCTTTCATTTTCAATTTTTTCCACAGAATACATAATGGTGGTATGGTCTTTTCCTCCAAATTCCGTTCCTATTTTCGGAAAAGATTCACTGGTTAGTTTCCTACAAAGATAAATCGCAATTTGTCTTGGGAAAGCAATGTTACTGCTTCGTTTCTTTGATTTTAAATCTTCCACAGAGATCTGGAAAAATTCGGATACAATCTTTTGAATTCGAGCAATATCATTTTTTTCACTCATTCCTGTATTAATGAAATCAGTTAAGCATTCAACGGCTAGATTTAGACTAATATTCACCCCCCCCATCATCGTAGAATAAGCAATTAGTCTTGTAATACAACCTTCAAGACTTCTTACATCACTTCCCATATTAGAAGCAATGTATTCAATAACATCTTCTGGAATATCCGTTTCAAAGTTACCAGCAATAATCTTTTTTCTTAATATTTCTTTTCTTAGTTCAAAGTCTGGTGGATGAATATTAACCGTTAAGCCCCAACAAAACCTTGTTTTAAGACGTTCTTCTAAGAGTTTTAAATCATTTGGGGATCGATCCGATGAAATGATAATTTGTTTGCTATCATTATATAAGTTTGTAAAGGTGTGGAAAAACTCTTGTTGGGTTTGGGTCGCGCCTCCTAAAAACTGGATATCATCAATGATTAAAACATCAATATTACGATATTTATTTTTAAAGAAATCCACAGAATTAAAGTTGGTACCATTCTCATCCTTTCGGTTAATACTAACAAAATCATCCCGAAATTGATCACTGGTAACATAAAGAACCCTTCGATTGGAATTTTCCACAATATAATTACCAATCGCGTGCATTAAGTGGGTCTTCCCTAGCCCACTATTTCCATAAAGGAATAAGGGATTATACATTTTACCAGGGTTTTCTGCAACAGAAAGTGCTGCTGCTTGGGCAAATTTGTTACTATTACCGACGACAAAGTTTGAAAAATTATAGTTTGGATTAAGATTTGATTTTTGTTTAAAGTTTTGACTTTCCTCTTCTACTTTTCCCTCTTTTGGTTTAACATCTTCCTCTTCTTCTAATTCTTCTTTTAATAGAAATTTTAATTCAAAGTTCGTTCCTGTTACTTTATTAAGGGATGTTTGAATTAAGTCGGTATAATTATCCGATAAATGTTTTTTATGAATGGACATTGGAACTAAAAAGATCGCTACCCCATCCTTTAGACTATGTAAGGTAATATCTTGAAACCAAGTAGAAAAGGCAAGGGAAGATAGTTCGTCTTTTATTTCATTTCGTGCATTGGTCCATAAAATATCGACATTCATCTTACCATCTCCCCACTTCAATTGAATTAACATTATCATACTCTAAAAAGTGGAAAAAGAAAATAGAAAAAAAGAAAAAAATTTTCTCCACAATTTTTCGACAAATTTCTCCACAAGAAAAATGTCGAAATTTCAAAGAATATTTAAGTTTTCCACATTTTCCACAGATTTTAAATTAACAAGGGAAAAAATCCTTTCCACAGTAGTGTGGATTTTGTTGAAAAAACTTGCCTTTGGTAGTATCTTTTGATATAATAGGAAACGTTTTTAAAGGGGGGACTCGTATGTTAAAGAATATTGGTACCAAAGAAGAGGTAATTATAAAGAATATGGATTTGGTAAAAAATATTGCTAAGAGATATCATGAGATAACAGGAGTAGAAGAGGAAGACTTAATTTCTTGTGGTTATGAAGCATTGGTAAGAGCCGTAAACAACAGAGAAAATGATTCTATAACTGTTTCAATTAGTAAATATATTAATGGCTATATTCATTGTTATATTAGATATTTTATTGAAAGGGAATGTGATATTAAAAAAGGGACGTTGTATCAATCTTTTATGACGGAAAAGAAGATGGTAGAAGAAATTTATGGTTGTCAACTAGAAGAAAATTTCAATATGATTGATGATATTGTTTCTTTATTAGTAGAAGAAGGAAAAATAAAAAAAGAAGATGCAAATAGAGTAGGAGAAAAGATAAGAAAGCAATATGGAGAAAAATTAATTTCACTGGATCAAATAGTAGAGGAAGAAGAAGAGAGTACTTTTGGATTAATAGACGATCATTTCCTTCCTTATCAAATTGCTTTCCTACTTACAAAAAATCTATTAGAACAAAAACTAGAATTATTTACAGAGAAACAAAAAGATATTCTTTTCTCTTATTATGGAGTAGATTGTGATCGTCCTTTTTCTTTACTAGAATTAAGTGAAAAATATCAATGTAGTGGTGAAAACATAAGACACATAAGAAATACGGTTCAACAAAAATTAAAAGGAAAGGCTTTAGAGGAATCCTTTGAAGCGTTAGAAGAATATTGTTATAAGGATGTTCCAATGAAGAAAGTCAAAAAACTTTAAAAATTTCCTTGACAAAGTTTGGAACTTATTATTATAATAATGTAGATTTCATGTCTGGAGGTGGGAAGATGAAAAGAACATATCAACCAAACAAACGTAGAAGAGCAAAAAAACATGGATTTTTTGCACGTAAGAATTCTAACGGAAATATTTTGAATAATAGAAGAAGAAAAGGTCGTAAAGAATTAGTAAAATAAATTCCACTGTTTTTACAGTGTTTTTTTATTCTAAAGTAGGGAAGTGAACCATTTGAAAAAAGAGTATATTATTAAGGAAAGTCGTATTTTTGATGAAATGATTCAAACTTGTCCATGCAAGAAAAATAAGAATTTCCTTATTTTTTATCGAAATAAAGAACAAGAAGAAGCAAAATATGGAATCTCTTCTCCAAAAAAGTTAGGAAAAGCAGTCATTCGTAATAAATTAAGAAGAAGAGTAAGAGCAATTTTACAAGAATACCAAAAAAGCTATTCAAATCCATATGATTGTATTATAATAATAAGAAAGAACTGTTTAAATATTACATTTCAAGAAATGAAAGAAAGTCTATTTTATCTTTTAAAATTAGAAGGGAAGCGATAAGATGAAAAAAGTAAAGAAAATACTAATCATTTTTTTGATGGTATTTTTATTAACGGGATGTACCACAACATTAACAAATAGTAAAAAGGAAGCAGTTAAGAATCCAGAAACAGGACAGTCTTTAACTAAAAATATTTTATGTCAGCCAAAGAATAAGAAGACAAGAGAACTTTATGAAGAGAATAAAGTAAAGGTAGATAAACTACCAACGTGTGAAAAGTTTACGCCAGCATCTGGTGGATATGAAGGACTTTGGACATCACTTTTCGTAAAGCCATTAGCGTTCATTATTTTATGGCTTGGAAAATATATTAAAAGTTTTGCGCTTAGTATTATTATAATAACGATTCTTTTAAGATTTATCCTTTATCCATTTACGAAGAAAATGGCATTGCAGTCAGAACTTATGAAGAAAGCAAGTCCTGAACTTGAGAGAATAAGAAAGAAATATGAAGGAAAAACGGATGAACAATCTATGATGCGACAAAATCAAGAGATGTTAGCTGTTTATAAAAAATATAATTTTAATCCATTTAGTAGTTGTCTTGTATCTTTTCTTCAATTACCACTTTTCTTAGCGTTCTTTGAAGCGATTAACCGTGTACCTGCTATTTTTGAAGATAAGTTTTTAGGATTACAACTTGGAACAACACCAATGGTAGGATTTGGAACAAGTCATTTCTATGTTTATATCATTTTAATTCTTTTGATTGCTGTTACAACCATTTATAGTTTTAAGATGACGGGTGGAATGGATTCAGCAGATCCATCGATGAAAATGATGCCAATTATGATGAGTGTTATGATTATCTTTACTGGTTTGTTTATGTCGAGTGCCCTAGGTATTTATTGGGTTACACAAAGTTTATTCATGATTATTCAAAATATGGTGGTAAAGAAAGGAGCAAAGAAGAAACATGGAAAAGCATAGATTTGTAGGAAAAACATTAGAAGAAGCAAAAGAAAAAGCAAAAATAGAATTACAAGAGTTAGAAGAAGATTTGATCATCAAAGTAGTGGATGAGAAAAAATCTTTATTGTCGAAAAAAGTCGAAATTGAGGTTATTGCAAGACGGGATATTAAAGGCTTTATTAAAGATAGATTACAAGACATATTAAGAAGTATGGGATTCAAAAGTGAAATTGAAATTCAAATGACCAATGATGTTCCAACTTACCGAATTTATTCGGATAAAGATGCTTTGTTAATTGGAAAGAATGGTAAAAATTTAGATGCTCTTTTAACCATTATGCGACAAATTGTAAAAAATGAGACAGGAATTGTTTATCGCTTTTATTTAGATGTTAGTGATTACAAGGAAAAAAATGAAAAACATTTAGAGTTTTTGGCTCGTCGACTTGCAAGGGAAGTAAGAAATACGAAAATAGAGGTTAAGATGGATTCTATGAATGCTTATGAACGTAGAATTGTTCATAATGCTCTTAACAATAATAAATATGTATATACAGAAAGTACAGGCGAAGAGCCAAACCGATGTGTTGTTATTAAGCCAAGAGAAGATTAAATCTTCTTTTTCTTTACAAATTTTCTCTTTTTGCTTATAATATAGAAACGAAAGAAGTGAGGAAAATGAAAAAAGAGCGTTTAATGCAAGAGATCTTTTTAAGTAACAATCTTTTAGAGAGTATAGAAAGAAGCAAAAAAGAGTTAGAACGACAACCTGTTGTGAAAAATTATTTACAAGAAATTAAAAATTTAGAAGATGAAAAAAATAGAATTCAATTTTTAATGTCCTTAGAAGTAGGGGAAGATGGTAGTGTTTTTTCTCCTTATGAGAGATATCGTATTCCTGCTTTTAGTAGAATGCATTATGGATTAACGGAAGTTTTAAGACATGCTTTTGCTCTAAAACTACAATCGTTAGAAGAAGAAGCCAAAACTTTTGCAGTTGGTATGGATCTTACTTATCAAGAAGTGGATGCTTACATTCGAAATGTTAATGAAAAGTTAAGAAGTTATCATTATATAGAAGGGGATTTAGAATATGAAAATCCTTATGATTATACCATTTATCAAAATCCAAGAAACTATTCTGTTGTAAATCCACAAGTCCTTTGGACCGATGGAAAGAAGTATTCTTATCCTATTGCTTCCTATGGAATAAGAGATAATTGGGAACAAGAACATTTTCATTTCGCAGGATTTCTAGATACTTTGGATGTTCCTTCTTCTCTAACACCAAGAGAGCATGAAGCTTTTTATGGAAAAGAGGCAAGAAAGATATTAGGAATTCCCCTAAAAAAAGAAAAAACAATGGTAAAGAAGGATGTAAAATGATATCCAAAAATAAAAGTTATTTTCTTTTTGATGTTTTACAACAAGCTTTTACGCTAAAATATCAAGATGAAATAAAAGAGAATCATCCAATGACCATTTTAACATTATCGTATCAAGAAATGTTTGATTATATCCATCATTTTAATCAAAGTTTTCCCATTGTTGATTCTTGTAATCAAATCGTTACTTATGATACAATTTTATCAGAATTGAAACATTTGAATGGAAGTCTTAATAGTCATATTTATGGAATACGTGCAAATGTGGAAAAAGAAATGTTATTATATATTGGCGATAAAAAGAAATTACTTTTAAAAAGAGATATCAATGAGAAAGAATATGAAGCGTTTTATGGTGATGAAGCAAAAGATGCTTTAGGAATAAAGAAAGAAAAGGGAAAAGTGTATCGAAAATGAAAGAAGATATTATCGTCGCAATCGCGACAAAATTAGGAGTAGGAGCTATTTCTATTATCAGAGTAAGTGGAAAAGGTTCCATTGAACTTGTGAATCAAGTGTTTCAAGGAAAAGATTTAACCAAGGTGGATAGTCATACAATTCATTATGGTTTTATCATGGACAAAAAGGATAAAATTGATGAAGTCTTAGTAACGGTTATGCGGTCCCCAAAAACCTTTACAAGAGAAGATGTCGTAGAGATTAATTGTCATGGTGGAATACAGACAACATTAAGAGTTTATGAATTATTACAAGATATTGGTTGTCGTCCTGCTGATCGTGGAGAATTTACAAAACGTGCTTTTTTAAATGGTCGAATTGATTTAACGGAAGCAGAAGCTGTAATGGATTTGATTGATAGTAAGAGTGAAGAACAAAGAAAGATGGCAATGTCTTCTTTAAGTGGGCATTTATCAAACTATATTCATACCTTTCGAGAAGCATTAAAGAAAGTGCTTGCGAATATTGAGGTAAATATTGATTATCCAGAATATCAAGATATTGAAGAGGTAACCAAAGAAGATATAAAAAAAACAATAGAAGAATTAAAACCAAAACTTGTAAAGTTAATTGAAGAAAGTAGAAATAGTGAACTTCTTCGACATGGAATAAAAACCGTTATTATTGGACGTCCGAATGTTGGAAAAAGTAGTCTTTTAAATACGTTATTAAAGAAAGAAAAAGCAATTGTTACGGATATTGAAGGAACTACAAGAGATGTAGTAGAAGGTAGTATTATATTAGATGGAATTGAATTATCGTTAATTGATACTGCTGGAATTAGAGATACGGATAATGTAGTAGAGAAAATTGGGGTTTTAAAAAGTCTTCAATTAATGGATGATGCTGATTTGGTTCTTGCTGTTTTTAATTGTGGTGAGGAACTTCAAGAAAATGACCGGTTGATTTTAGAGAAAATAAAGGATCAAAATACCATTCTTATTTTAAATAAAAATGATTTAAAACAAGTGTTAAAGAAAGAAGATTTTAAATTTTCTCATATTGTATCTACCAATACCAAAGAATTAGAAGGCATTGATAGTTTAAAGAAAGAAATTAAAAAGATGTTTTCGCTTGATGAGATCGAAGAGAGAAATAGTTACCTTTCAACAACCAGACAAATTACCCTTGCAAAGAAGGCGCTATCTAGTTTAGAGGAAGCAGAACAAGCATTAAATGATGATTTACCACTTGATATGGTAGAGATTGATTTACAAGAAGTTTTTGAAACATTGGGTGCAATTACTGGAAAAAGTTATGATGATGAACTTCTTGATACTTTATTTGAAAATTTTTGTGTTGGAAAATAGGAGGTGGAAAGATGAACTATGAAGTTATAGTCGTAGGAGGCGGTCATGCTGGATGTGAAGCTGCCCTTGCTTCTAGTCGAATGGGACATACTACATTACTTGTTACAGGAAATATTAAAAATATTGCAGATATGCCATGTAATCCTTCCATTGGAGGGCCTGCTAAGGGAGTTGTTGTTCGTGAAATTGATGCCTTAGGTGGGGAAATGGCTAGAAATACTGATAAGAGTTCTCTTCAAATGAAGATGTTAAATACCAAAAAAGGACCTGCTGTATGGGCGATGCGGGCCCAAGCAGATAAAATAACATACAAAGAAGAAATGTTAAAAACACTAGAAAAAGAAGAAAAGCTAACGATTAAAGAATCTCTTGTTGAAGATTTAATCGTAGAAGAAAACAAAATAAAAGGGGTTATTTTAGAAGATCAAGAAGAAATTTTTAGTCGTGCGGTTATTCTTACAACGGGTACGTATTTAAAAAGTTCTATTTTAATAGGAAGTAGTAAGAAAAAGGAAGGACCCCATGGAGAACGTTCTAGTAAGTTTTTAAGTGATCGCTTAAAAGAATTAGGATTTACCATCAAACGATTAAAAACAGGGACACCACCTCGCCTTGAAAAGGATAGTATTGATTTTTCTAGGATAGCAGTAGAAGAGGGAAGTAAGGAAGATTTAACGTTTTCCTATGATAGCAAAACCGCAACTGCTTACAAACATCAAGTTCCTTGTCATTTGGTTTATACCAATCAAAAAACACATGATATTATAAAAGAACATTTAAAAGAATCTAGTATGTATGGTGGTTATGTAGAAGGGGTTGGACCAAGATACTGTCCATCGATTGAAGATAAAGTCGTTCGTTTTTCAACAAAAGATCGGCATCAATTGTTTTTGGAACCAGAAAGTTTATTTTATGATGATATTTATTTACAAGGATTTTCTACTAGTATGCCAGAATATGTGCAAGAAGAAATGGTTCATAGTATCAAAGGATTAGAACACGCTAAAATATTAAAGTATGCTTATGCCATTGAATATGATGCGATTGATTCAAAACAAGTAAAACCAACGCTTGAGACGAAATTAATTGAAGGACTTTATACGGCTGGTCAAATTAATGGTACCAGTGGTTATGAAGAAGCAGCAGGACAAGGGTTGCTTGCTAGTATTAATGCTTGTCTTAAATTAGAAGGAAAAGAGCCATTAATCTTAAAAAGAAATGAATCTTATATTGGTGTTTTAATCGATGACTTAGTTACCAAAGGTGTAAGAGATCCTTATCGTCTATTAACATCAAGGGCAGAGTATCGTCTTCTTCTTCGAAATGATAATGCTGATTTAAGATTAAGAGAATATGGATACCAACTAGGACTAGTTGATGAAGAGCGTCATCAAAAATTGGAAAAGAAAAAAGAAGAGATTCATGAACTAATAACGTATCTTAAGAAAACCAAGCTAACACCAACAAAAGAGGTAAATTCTTATTTGGAGAAAATAGAAACCAGTCCTTTAAAAGATAGTATTACTTTATATGATTTATTAAAACGGCCTGAAGTTACAATGGATAAAATAGAGTGTTATTTGGATAAAAAATATCAAAAAGAAGTGATAGAAGAAGTAGAGATTAATATTAAATATGAAGGGTATATAAAGAAGCAAGAAATGGAAGCAGAAAAGATGTTATCACTTGAAAATAAAAAGATACCTTCTACCATTAACTATCAAGAAATTAAAAATATTGCGAGTGAAGCAAGACAAAAATTAGAAGAAATAAAACCACTTACGCTTGGTCAAGCAAGTAGAATTAGTGGCGTTAATCCAAGTGATATTGCAATACTATCTGTTTATTTAAAGAAAAGAGGAGAAGAAAAATGAACTTTGCAGAATTTAAAGTAGAAGTAGAACGTCTTGGTTTTGATATTTCTACCAAGCAATTGGTTCAATTAGAAGCATTTTATAAAATTTTAGTTGAGACCAATAAAACGATGAATTTGACAAGAATTATCAAAAAAGAAGATGTTTATTTAAAACATTTCTATGATAGTTTAACGATTGCCAAAATTTATGATTTAAACGATGCTAGAACGTTATGTGACATTGGAACAGGAGCAGGATTTCCCGGAATTGTTTTAAAGATCTTTTACCCTAATTTAAAAGTTGTTTTAATTGATGCCTTACAAAAGAGAATTACGTATCTTAATCGAGTAATAGATGAGTTAGGTCTTGAAAATATTGAAGCAAGACATATTCGAGCAGAAGAATTAACAAGAGAAAATGTTGTTTTTGATGTTGTAACCGCAAGAGCAGTCGCTCCTCTTTCTAAATTACTTCCATGGGCTATGCCTTTGGTTTCGCCAACAGGTGTTTTTATCGCTATGAAAGCAAGTGTTGATGATGAGATCGTAGACGCAAAAAAGATAATAAAGAAAAAACATTATACCATTGAAAAAAGAGTAAGTTTTTTACTTCCAAAGGAAGAGAGCAAAAGAAATTTATTGTTAATTACAAAAGAAAAATAGTGATAACAAAAAATCACTATTTTTAATAACGTTTTGCAATTTTATATAATTCTTTTAGTAATCCGTAAGTAACTACAATTGGGAAAACGACAACCCATAAAAAGATGCTAAATAATTTTTCTAACATTTTTTTCCTCCTACTTTTTTGTGCTTTCATTATATAATATTTTCTTTAAAAAATCAAGCAAAAAAAGGACTAGCCTAACGAAGAAAAACATGTTATAATGTCACTATAGGGGATAGGGAGAATAAAAAGTGAGGGATTGTTATGCAAAATGAGAATGAAGTTGTATATTTATATTTGGATGATATTATTCCAAATCGTTTCCAACCAAGACAAGTGTTTGATGAAAGAGCTTTAAAAGAACTTGCTGTATCTATCAAAGAGCATGGAGTAATACAACCAATTATTGTAAGAAACATTGGAAATAAATATGAGATTATAGCAGGTGAGAGACGTTATAAAGCGAGTGCATTAGCAGGTCTTACAAAGATACCTGCTATTGTTCGTGATTTGGATGATAAAGAAAGTAGTAAAGTTGCCCTCTTAGAAAACTTACAAAGAAAAAACCTTAACCCAATGGAAGAAGCAAGAACCTATCAAAAAATACTAGAACTTGACCAAATGACCCAAGAAGAACTTGCTAAAACGATGGGAAAAAGTCAAAGTGCAATTGCGAATAAATTAAGATTGTTATCCTTAACGGATGAAGTACAAGATGCTTTGTTAAAAGAACAAATATCAGAACGTCATGCAAGAAGTTTACTTGCACTTGAAACACCAGAAGAACAAACAGAAATGTTAAAAAAAGTAATTAGTAATAAAATGACCGTAAGAGAACTGGAAGAGACCATTAATCCAAAGAAAGAAGCAACCGTAGGTGAACTTGATGATTTATTAAAAAGTAATCCTGTTCCAATAGAAGAAAAAGAAGTAGCAGAGATGAATCCAAGCAATAATGTTAATAGTGAATTTAATCAAAGTGTTGGAATTGATTATAGTAGTCCACCAAAATTTATTGATTATGGAACGGATGATAAAACTCCAAGTGTGGTTGATTCTAGTTTAGAAAGTACAGCTTCTAATCCAATCAATTTAGATGAATTAAGAGCAAATGCATCGGATATTAATTTGGATACTTCAAAGAATAGTTTTGATTTAAATAATATGTTGAAAACAGATAACAATAGTGATAATGAAGGAGATAATAATCATGATTCTAATGCTGGAACAAGTGGTGGGATGTTCAAATTTTTTGAACCAGCAAAAGAGGAATCACAAGAAGATGTAGAAGTAAAACAGGATAACAAGATGGAATTACCATCAACTTCTTCTTTTGATCTTCCTAATGTTATCAAAACAGAAGATAATACACCAAAACAAGAAGAACCATCTGCTTTTGATGCGTTACTTGCAACCAGTGATAAACAGGAAGATAGTAGTCTTGATAGTTTGTTACAGACAAATAATGAAGGACAAGAAGAAAAAAATGAGAACGAAACAAATAATATTCCTTATCTTGATACTTATAACAATCCATTTGCTCGCAATCCAATTTTCCAAGACGATGTAGAAAAAATTGTTGGAAAAGGTCAAGCAGATGGAACTGTAAAGCCAACTTATAACTTTAATGAATGTCTGGAACTTGTTCGAAATGCAGTTAAGGATATTGAAAGTTCTGGCTTTAAAGTAGATAGTGAAGAGATGAATTTTGAAAAGAATTATCAAATTGTAATCAAAATAGAAAAGAAAGAGGAAGAAGGGAAGTAGAGAAATCTACTTTTTTTCCTAAAAATATTTACGAACGGGTCCTCTTTTTGATACAATAAGATGTGAATTATGAAAAGAAGTGGTGATAATATGGGAAAAGTAATTGCACTCGTTAATCAAAAAGGTGGAGTAGGAAAGACAACAACGTCAATTAATCTATCAGCCTCTTTAGCATACCTTGGAAAAAGAGTTTTATTAATTGATTTGGATCCGCAAGGAAATACAACAACGGGTGTTGGAATTAACAAAGGTGATATTGAGAAAAGTGTTTATGATGTATTAACAGGTAAAGCACCTATTATTGATACGATGATTAAAACAAAATACAAACAGTTATATGTATTACCTGCAACCATTAATTTAGCAGGACTTGATATTGAATTGTTAGAAAAAAGTCAAACCGAGCCAGGTTTTGCCAAGGGTGCACAATTAAAACAACATTTAACCGATATCAAGGATAGTTTTGATTTTATTATTATTGATTGTCCCCCTTCTTTAGGTCTTATTACGACCAATGCTTTAACGGCAAGTGATTCTGTTATTATTCCTGTTCAATGTGAGTTTTTTGCATTAGAAGGAATTATGCAGTTATTAAATACTATAAGACTTGCCCAAAAACAATTAAATCCAACCCTTGATATTGAAGGAGTCTTACTTACTATGTTAGATTCTAGAACCAATTTAGGGTTTGAAGTAGTAGAAGATATTAGAAAATTCTTTAAAGAAAAAGTATACAATACCATTATTCCAAGATTAATAAGATTAACAGAAGCTCCAAGTCATGGAGAACCAATAATAGTGTATGATCCAAAAAGTAAAGGATCCGAAGCTTATTTAAATTTAGCAAAGGAAGTGATTGATCAAAATGGAAAATAAAAGAAGAGCCTTAGGAAAAGGGTTAGAAGAACTTTTTAATAGTGAACAGTTAGATATTTCAAAAGTAGAAGAAAAAATATTAGAAGCAACCCCAAAGAATGAAATTGTAGAATTAAATTTAGATGAGTTAAGAAGCAATCCCTATCAACCAAGAAAGAATTTTGATGAAGATTCTCTACAAGAACTTGCCAATTCTATTAAGGAACATGGTGTATTACAACCAATTATTGCTAAAAAAAGTATTAAAGGGTATGAGATCGTAGCAGGAGAACGTCGTGTAAAAGCAAGTCGCTTAGCAGGACTTACAACGATTCCTGCAATTGTAAAAGATTTTTCCGATGAAGCAATGATGGAAATTGCTCTTCTTGAAAATTTACAAAGAGAAGATTTAAATGCAATTGAAGAAGCAATGGCCTATCAAAAATTACAACAAACACTTAATTTAACCCAAGAAGAACTAGCAAAAAAAGTAGGGAAAAGTAGAAGTCATATTACCAATATGTTAGGGCTTTTGAATCTTCCAGAGCATACAAAAGATGATATTGTAATTGGAAATATCAGTATGGGACATGCTAGAGTTTTAAGTAAGCTACAAGATAAAGAGCAAATAGAATCATTAACAGAGAGAGTAAAAGAAGAAAACTTAAGCGTTCGCGCTTTGGAAGAGTTAACATCATCAAATAAAGAATTTGCGCGCAAAAAAGAAATTAAACGGAAAGAAAAGCCAGTAAGTGAATATAATTATGTAGAAGAAAATTTATGTGAAAAACTTGGAACTAAGGTTAGAATCAAAAATAAAAAAATTGAAATACGTTTTGAAAATGCTGCAGATTTAACAAGAATACTAGAGATTATGCATTTAGAAAAATAAGGAGTTGGAAGAATGAAAGAATTTTTAGAAACGGATACCTTCAATTATATTATAAAACCCTTTATTTATATTGCAGTAGCTTATATCTTATATAAGATAATTACACTAGTTATTAATATGGCTTTGCGTCCTAAAAAAATGGGTAGAAGAAGAATTTCCAATCATCAAGCCAAAAGAATCGAGACTACAAGAAGTGTGATGAATAATATTTTAAAATATATTATCATTGTTATTACTTTTCTATTAATTCTTTCTATTTATAATGTTAATGTATCAAGTATCTTTGCAGGACTAGGAATTGCCACTGCGGTACTTTCTCTTGCTTTTCAAGATGTAGCAAAGGATTTTCTTGCAGGTCTATCCATTCTTTTAGAAGATCAATTTGAAGTAGGAGATAATATAGAGGTCAATGGTTTTCGGGGAACGGTGATTGCGCTTGGATTAAAGACAACACAAATACAACATTTGGATGGATCGGTTAAAATAATGGCAAACCATACGATTAATGAAATTGTTAATTATAGTATGAAACCATCGCTTGCTATTGTTGATATTTCTGTTAGTTATGAAAGTGATTTAAACAAAGTAGAAAAAGTATTAGAAAAAACAATGAAGAAAATTGATGAAACGTATAAAGATTTAAAAGGAAAATGTGAGTTATGGGGAGTAGAAGCGTTATCGGAATCTTCTGTTGTATACCGTATTGTTGTATTAACAAAGCCCCTTGAAAATTTTATGGTACAAAGACAGATGCGAAAAGATTTTAAATTAGCGCTTGATAAAGCCGGTATTAAAATACCATATCAACAAATAGAGGTGCACAATGAACAAGGAGTATAAAGTAGGAAGTTATCTAACATTAAAGAAAAAACATCCTTGTGGTAGTTTTCAATGGAAAGTGATTCGTGTAGGTGCCGATATAAAAATAGAGTGTTGTGGTTGTAAGAGAGTCGTCTTACTTCCTAGAGTAGAATTAAACAAAAGAATTAAGAAAGTAGAAGAGGTAGAAAATGAGAGAGAAGAAAAAGCTTAAACTGAAAAAATTTTATTTTCATCCAATTACTGTGTTTATCTTATTAACAATTTTGACAATTGTTTTAAGTGCAATTTTAGAATTATTACAGATGCAAGCAACGTATAGTGAAATTAATACATCAACGTATGATTTAAATAGTACTTTGGTAACCGTTAAAAATATGTTAAATTTTGATGGTATGAAATACATCTTTAGTAATGCAATGCGAAACTTTATATCGTTCGCACCCCTTGGAATGTTATTTGTTACGTTAATAGGCCTTAGTGTCGCAAAATCAACTGGTTTTATTGATGTATGTTGTGATAGAAAATTAAAAAAGATGAATAAGAAATTGCTTACTTTTATCATTATCTTTTTAGGTATTGTTTCTTCTTTGATTAATGATGTAGGGTATGTTTTATTAATTCCTCTTGCAGCCATTATCTTTGCTGCTAATAATCGAAATCCTTTTACTGGAATTGTTGCTGCTTTCTGTGGTGTTAGTTTTGGATCTGGTATTTCCTTATTTGTAGGATCTACCGAGGTTAATTTAATTCCTTATACATCCGCAGCAGCAAGATTAATTGATAAAAATGCACATATTAGTCTTACTTCTAATTTAATTATTATTATTGCTTTTTCTATTTTGTTATCGATTGTTGGTACGTTTATTGTTGAAAAAATATTAGTACCACGTATGGGAAAATATAGAGAAAAAGACAAGGAAGAAAAAACAGAAGAGTTGGAGATCTTAAATGAAGAAGAACAAGAACAGTTAAGAATTGAGAAGGATAAAAAAGAAAAAAGAGGTCTACGTTTTGCACTTGTTACTGGAATTATTGTTATCTTCTTATTCATTTATATGATCATACCAAATTTACCTTATAGTGGAATGCTTCTTGATATGACAGAAGATACCTATTTAGGACAATTATTTGGAGCATCTTCTTATTTTCAAGATGGATTTACGTATATGGTTAGTTTATTCTTTGTATTAACGGGTGTTGCTTATGGAATCGGTGCCAAAACCATTAAAAATGATAAAGATATTATCAATGGTTGTAAAGAAAGTTTTATGCCACTTGGTGAGATGATTCTATTACTTTTTGTTATTAGTCAGTTTATTTCTATTTTTAAAGAAACAAATATTGGAACCATTATTGTCGCATGGTGTACAAATGCGATTGGTAGTGTATCCTTTACAGGACTTCCTCTTATTGTCTTTTGTTTGTTGATGATAGCAGTATCAAACCTTTTTGTAACAACAGCGTTATCAAAATGGCAAATACTTGCACCTGTTATGGTACCCGCTATGATGCAAGCAAACATTTCACCACAATTTGCGCAGTTTTTACTTCGGGCAGGTCATTCTATGACAGCTGGTATTACTCCTCTTTTAGCAGGTTTTGCTATTTATATTGGTTATTTAAATATCTATAATCAAGATAAGCAAAAACCAATCACTATTCATAAAGCATTATCTTATGTTATGCCTTATTTTGGAATTATCTCCATTGTTTGGATTTTACTTACCGTTGGTTGGTATGTTTTAGGAGTTCCAATTGGACCAAATGTTTCTCCAATATTATAGAGCGTAAGCTCTTTTTTCTTTGGAAAAAGAATTGAAAAAAAAAGTTCCTTATGTTAAACTAGATATAGTTAAGAATAGGAGAGGTGTTATTGTATGCGGAAACGGGTATTATTTAAAGTAGGTATTTTATTTATTGTTGTTGCTTTATCTTTGGGACTATATCAATTTTTTAAGGAATATCAAGCAGTTAATGAAGAAGTAAGATTAAGAACTGCTTATTATGTAAAGACAGGTCAAGTGTTAAATGTAGTTCAGAAAGATTTTTTAGAGGGTAGTACCGTTGAAAGTAGTGATACCAATGTTGCAGAAATTACGAATGATGGAGGAATTGAAGCAAAGAATCCCGGTGTTGCAACGGTTACAGTAACAAAACCTCTTGAAGAGATGCAATCTACACTTCCCCAAATTGATCCTAATACATTACCACCGGAAGAAAGAGAAGAGTATGAAGAAAGAGCAGAAGAGGAAACCATTCCTCAAGAAGAATATGAAGTAAGTTATAATTTTGATGTTGTTGTAAAACAACCAGTAACAGGAGTAAAATTAAATGTTGAAATTGCTCATTTGGAAGAAGGAAAAACATTACAATTAGAACCACTTTTTATACCAGATAATGCTTATAATAAAACAGTGTCTTATCAATCTTTTAATAATGATGTTGCGACAGTATCAGAAACAGGTTTGGTAACAGCGAAAAAAAGTGGAGAAACAACAGTTGAAATTGTAACACAAGATGGTGGTTTTAGAAGTACTTGTACGATAATGGTATATTCAAAGAAAGAGGATAATAAACTTTATGTAAAAGAAGAATCTTTCTCATTATTTACGGATGAAAAAGTTCAAATAAATGCAAGTGTAACACCAAATTCTGATGAAAACAAAAAAATTAAATATCAAAGTAGTGATACTAATATATTTACGGTAGATGAAAATGGAGTAATAACTGGTAAAGTTCATGGACAAGCAGAAGTAATTGTAACGTATGAAAATATGGAAAAAAGAATACCAGTTACAGTAAATGAAGTAGTAGCAACCAAACTACAAGTAAGTCCAAAAACAGTTCATTTAAAAGAAGGAGAAACTCAAAAAATTGAGGTTATTGTAGAACCAGAAAATGCCTTAGATAAAAATGTTAATTATAGTAGTAGTAATTCTTCTGTGGCAGAAGTCCAAAATGATACAATTGTAGCGAAACAAGCAGGTACTGCAACGATAAGAGTTAGAACTAACAATGGATTAGAAGATACAATAGAAGTACAAGTAGAAGCCAAAGAAGCTCCGAAAAAGAAAGAAGTAGAAAGTATTAAATTAAATGAAAGTACACATTCTATGTATGTAGGAGAAACTTATCAAATAGGATATACCTTCTCACCAATGGATGCAGAGGTAACACCCCCTACTTTTACCTCTTCTCGTAGTAGTGTAGCAGTTGTTGATCAAGCAGGTACAGTAACAGCAATGGGACCTGGAACAACGCAAATTACAGTTACAATGGGAAAAGCATCTGCAACGATGACTATGACGGTAAAACAAGTAACAATTCCAGCAACGAGTTTAACGGTATCTCCAACATCTATTTATGGAAAAGTAGGAGATGTAATTCCTTTAGAAGTCTATATTACTCCAGAAAATGCAACAGAAAGAAATATTATATTTGGAACAAGTGATAACTCTGTCGCATCTGTTTCTGCATCAGGAGTTGTAACTTTAAGAAAAGAAGGAACTGCAGTTATATCTGCTCATATAAATTATGGACCTAATGTTAATATTAATGTTGTAGTAGAAGCACAACCTACCATTACACTGAATAAACAAGCAATCAATTTGGTTCAAGATGCAACGGAAAAAATAACAGCAACGGTAAAAAATAGTAATGATAAAGAAATTGTTTGGTCTAGTGAAAATTCAAATATTGCAACTGTAGATAATAATGGAAATATAAGAGCAGTTGCGGATTCTGGAAGTACTACGATTGTTGCGTCTTTAAAAAGTAATCCTGCAATAAGAGCAACAGTAGTGGTTAATATAACTGCTAAGAAAATAGCAGCTACTGGTATTACGGTAACCAATCAAAATACAGGTGTTAATTTAATAAATCATTTATTTTTAACAGTAAATACAACAACAAATTTGCAAATACAAGTAACTCCCGCTAATACTAGTGATAAACCAGTTGTTAGTTTTGTAAGTGGACAATCAACATCGCTAGTTAATATGAGTCAAAATGGAAATACGGTTAGTCTTCAATCTTCTTCTAAAACGGGTACAACAAAAATTCAAATACAAGCAGGAAATGTTGTAAAAACGATTATTGTACAAGTTGAGGGTACCGGAGATAAAATGTACTTTCTGTGTAAAAATACATATACTCCCGGAGATACTGATACTTGGGTAACAGGAGATGCTATTATTGTTCGAAGTGATAATGAATTTGGAATGGTAGATACTGGACGAGTTAGTACGAATAAAGAGCCAAATGCAACCGAGGATGTTTTTTCGATATTAAATGGTTTAGGAATAAAAACATTAGATTTTATTATTATTTCTCATTGGGATAGTGATCATTATGGTAATCTTTTACCAATTTTAAAAGAATATAATGTTAAAAAAGTATATGCTAAAACATATTCTCATAATGGAACTCCTGTTTATACCTATGAATTTTCAAAGAGTAATAAATTATCAAAAGTAAAAGAAATGGTAGAAGTAATTACTGGAAAACAGGTTTTAGAAGGTGCGAAGAACAGAATTGGAAATATTTTAAAAACACCATCTAATTTTACTTTTCATAATATGCAATTTGAAGTATATAATAAAGATGATATTTATAAGTCATATTATGATAAATGTCATAAGAGTGGTATAACATGTGATGAAAATCCTCAAAGTTTAATTTATCTAGTTAAAGTAAATGGAAAGAAAATTCTTTTGGCAGGGGATAGTATAAATTTAAAGAAAACAATTACAAAAAATGGAAAAAAAGAAATTGTTATGCAAAGTAATGTTCAAACTAACACATATAAAAAAATTGGTAAAGTAGATGTATTTAAAGTCGCACATCATGGCTTTTCAAGTAATAATCCTAAAGCTTCTATTGATTTAATTAAACCAAAATATGCAGTGTTTACAAATAAAGAATCTAGGTTTGGAAGTTGGAGTACTAATAGTTCATTAGGACATATTAATAATGCAGGATATACAAATATTAAGACATATACAGGAAGTAATAATTATTTCACTTATGGAAAAGTAATTATATCAAGGTTTGCTCCTAGTAAGATTTATTTTGCAGAAGCACCTGCAACGTTATAGAGTACAAATAAGTACTCTTTTTCTTGTCATAAATTTTAGAGTTTGATATACTATAAACGGAAAAGAGGGATATTATGTTAAAAGCTGGAATTGTAGGACTTCCGAATGTTGGAAAAAGTACGTTATTTAATGCAATTACCAATCAACATATATTAGCAGAAAATTATCCATTCGCAACGATTGATCCAAATGTTGGAATTGTTATGGTGCCAGATGATCGCATTGAAGTGTTAAATGAAATGTATCATCCACTAAAAAAAATACCAACAAGTTATGAATTTACGGATATTGCAGGGCTTGTAAAAGGTGCAAGCAAAGGAGAAGGATTAGGAAATAAGTTTTTATCTCATATTCGAGAAACCGATGCGATTGTAGAAGTGGTTCGTTGTTTTGATAATGATAATATTATTCATGTAGATGGTGATATTTCTCCTCTTCGTGATATTGAAACCATTAATTTAGAACTTATTATTGCCGATTTGGATGTCGTTAGTGCAAGACTTAATCGTATTAGTACTAAGGCTAGAATGACAAAAGATAAGAAAGAATTATTAGAGTATGAGGTGCTTGATAAGTTAAAAGATGCACTAGAGAAAAATATACCCATTCGAAAAGTAGAATTAACAGAAGAAGAGGAAAAAATTATAAAGTCTTATAATTTCTTAACGAAAAAGCCAATTATTTATCTTGCAAATATCAAAGAAGAAGATATTGGAAAAGACGATAATCCTTATGTAGAAGAAGTTGTATCTTATGCTAAAAAAGAAGACGCTAGTGTTGTTCCTATTTGTGCGAAAATAGAAGAAGAATTAAGTGAACTGGATAAGGAAGAAAAACAAGAAATGTTAGAGGCTTTGGGTTTACAACAAAGTGGACTGGATCATTTAATTCAAGAAACGTATCGTCTTTTAGGACTTGCAACTTATTTTACCGTTGGACCGGATGAGGTCAGAGCGTGGACTTTTAAAAAAGGGATGAATGCAAAGAAATGTGCAGGTATTATTCATACGGATTTTGAAAAAGGTTTTATTAAAGCAGAAGTAATTTCTTATGAAGATTTAATAAAATATGGAAGTGAATTAAAAGTAAGAGAAAATGGAAGAGCAAGAATGGAAGGAAAAGATTATCTTATGCAAGATGGAGATATTTGTCATTTTCGTTTTGGAAGGTAAGATTTAAAAGTTAGGGGGAAATAAAAATGAAGGTTAACAAATTAGCAATTTATCTAACAGCACTTACTATCGGTACTACAACACTTTCCGGTTGTGGAAAAGAATTTGAGTATGAAGTAACAAAAGATGGAGAAATAAAAGCGACCAATACAATTTCTTACAGTAATTTATCAGATGATGTCTTTTTAACATTAGAATACGATGATGATACTACGGTTACATACATTACAAATAAATGGTATACAAGTCGTTCTACTGATTCTACTGATTATTATGAATATGATGATGAAATGAGTGGAAAAGGAATCTTTTCTTTGGGATATGATAAAGATCATGAAGAATATAAAATTGCTGATCCTAGTATTGCGTCTTTTAATGAGAGTATGGTAGATTATTTTTTAACCAAATATGGTTATAGGGAATTTCCAAAAAAAAATTTACCACTTATGGAGTAATAAGAACACTCCATTTTTTAATATGATCTTGTCTTGTAATATATTGATTTTCTAATTGTTTCATTTCTTTTTTATCAACTGTCATACCTTTTTCATATTTAACATCTTTTAATTTCGTTACCGATTTCTTTTCCTTCCATGTTAAATTTTTCATAAAATTCATACAAATATCAACACTTTCTAAAAGATACCCATTCCATATATTTTCAAGTCTTGCCCATAATCTTTCTACTGGATTATATTTACTATGATATGGTGGATAATAAATTAATTCTATTGTAATGTTATATTTTTTTGCTACTTCTATTAACCCTTTTAAAAAAGCTGTTCTAACTCCACTATTATCAGGCCCATTATCTAAAAGTATAGAAAGTTTATTATATTTACTGTTTTCGTATTGTTCTTTCCAAAATTCTTCAATACAGTCTACTATATCCATTGATGTTGGCTTAGATGTAAAATTATAAAAGTGTGGTATATTAGTTTTTATATCTAGTATTCCCAAAGGTATTAAGCAATTATTTGTTAATTCATGATCAACTGCCTTTACTTGTATTCTATTTTTGCCTTCCCTTGAATAAGGACCAATCAATACTTTATCTTTTGTATCAATTGAAATAAGAACGGTTTTATCTTCTTTTATTGCTTCTTCTTTTTTTTCATGAACATTCGCAAATATATCATCTGTTTCTTTTATTTTTTTTAATGGCTTTGTTTTTTGGACTTTTTTTAAATTATAACCCATTTTATTTACTAAATTATTTAAACTACTATCACTGAAACTATCCTCCTCATATTTACCATTTTTAATTAATTGTTTTTTTATTTCTTTAATACTCAGTCTCACATATTGTGTTTCACTTTTAAAGTGTGGATCTACAGAGGAATTGTTTTCTATTATTTTTTTGATATCTTCTTGTAATTCAGGATACTTTGTAGTTAAACTTTTTCTTCCTCGTGTTTCAACTTTAGGTTTATAAGTTATTGTGCCTTTGAATATTTCTATTGCTTTTCTAATTGTAAACCGTGATAAATCAAATATTTTAGAAAGTGCAGAAATACAACGATTCCCTATATCTAGCGCTAATGACCCAATCATTTTCATTTTTTGTTCTTTGTTTGATATATTTTTTATCGTTTTTATTAAATTTTTATAACATTTTTCTATTTTTTGTAGTATACTCATATTAACAACTTCCTTACTATTGTGATTTTATAATAATAGTTTACGAAGTTGTTTTCATTTTGTCAAACTGGTAAATTTATTTTTGGAAATTCCCTATAAAAGAAGAATATACAGTAGATGATGTTAGTAAATATTTAGAAGAATATAAGACGGAGTATGAGAAGCAAAAAAGTAAGAAATTAGAAAAAGTAAAGGAGTAGTTTAACTGCTTTTTTCATTTAAAATAAATTGACATGCCTTAATTCTTATGTTAATCTTAAGATAAGGAGGTAGATAGAATGCAAGGTGGAAAGCAAAAGACGCAACTTATTGTATCCATATTAGGAATATTCATTTTATTAATTGCAGTCGTAGGTATATCATTTGCAGCTTTTAATTATAGTAAAACCGGTGAGACCGTAAATACCATTACAACAAGTACGATTGTCATGAACTATAATGAAGCAACGAATGGAATTAATATTGTTAATGCAACTCCTATTAGTGATGATATAGGAAAGACTCTAAATGGAGAAAATAACACCTTTGACTTTACCGTATCTGCAACATTTTCTGGAAAAGATGTTATTAACTATGCCATTACTGCAACAGAAGCAGAAGGTTGTACGATACCAAACAATAAGGTAAAGGTCTATTTAACATCTGCAAATGATCAGATTGAAGAACTCAATCCAACGCTTGTTAGTGCACTTTCTACAACTAGTAGTGATGCATCTGGCGCTCCAGATGGACAATATGTTTTAAAGTCTGGTACCATTGATGCTACTATGACAACGAATTATCGTCTTAGAATGTGGCTAGATAGTGAAGCAAGTGATGTAGTTGATGAAACAAGTAAATCTTATCGCTTAAGAGTTAATGTTTATGGTAAGATTCCAAGTGAGCAAGAAAAAGTAAACATTACCATTCCAGGAGGTGACCAACAATTACTTGGTATGCAAGTAAGTAATTTACAACAAGATATTCAAATTGGAGAAGATAATGTTGTAAAAGGAACCTTAAAATATGTATCTGATTTTACTCAATTTAGTCAGTCATTGAAAGATGGAAATTTCTTAGCACTTTATTTCCCAGAAGCCAAAGCAGGAAAAAATGTTTCTTGTGAGGTCAAAGGATCTGAAGCTGTATTAGGTCGCGCTGTTCAAGTTGATCCAAAAGATGGTACTATCATTATTAAAGTTGCCAATCAACAACAGACCATTGATATTACAGTTGATGGAGACTTAAAAAGAACACTTACCTTAACTGGTTTAACATTAACACCAAAAGGACCTTAGAAAAGAGCAAGAATTCTTGCTCTTTTTGTATTTACATTTTTTCTTTTCTTTGTTATAATACATTCGAGTATTTTAAATACTCCTTACCTAGCAATAGGTCTTATGTCCAAAAGGAGGTGGAAAGATGAACAAGTATGAAATTATGTTTATCGTTAAACCAGATTTAGAAGAAGCTACCATTAAAAAAGAAGCAGAAAATCTAAAGAAAGTTTTAACCGATAAAAAAGCAAAAATAACAGATGAAAAAGCAATGGGTCAAAAAGAGTTAGCTTATGAAATTAAAAAGTATAAGAATGGATATTATTTCTTATATGTTGTAGAAGCAGAAAGTGCTGCAATTGATGAATTTGATCGTATTGCAAGAATTAATGAAAATATCTTACGTCATTTAATCATTCGTGTTGAAGACTAAGAGAAAAGAGGTAACTATGAATAAAGTAATTTTAGTAGGTCGTCTAACAAGAGATCCAGAACTACGTTATACAGGAAGTAATACACCTGTCGCAACATTTACATTGGCTATTAATCGTCCATTTAGTAATCAAAATGGAGAAAGAGAAGCAGATTTTATCAATTGTGTTGTTTGGAGAAAGCAAGCAGAAACAATAAAAAATTATGTATCACAAGGAAGTCAGTTAGCAGTAGAGGGAAGAATCCAAGTAAGAAACTATGAAGATCAAAATGGACAAAGAAGATACGTAACAGAAGTTGTTGTTGAAAGTTTTGATTTTATTGGTTCAAGAAGAGATAGTGGTAATAGTAATGGCTATTCTAATAATTATAATAACAATAATTATGGTAATAATAGCAATGATGTTACTTCTAATTATCAATCACCATTCCCAGATGTTCCAAGTGATAATAAAACACCTTATGACTTTAGTAGTGATACGGGAGTACAAGGTGCAGATCTTTCAAACGATGTTTATGCTGACTTTGGTTCTAGTATTGAAGTAAGTGATGATGACTTACCATTTTAAGAAGGAGGGTAAACAATGGCTGAATTTTATCGTAAAAAGAAAAAAGTATGCTTAATGTGTACTGGAAGAAACGTTGATTATAAAGATGTTGATACTTTAAAAAGATTTATTAACGAAAAAGGAAAAATCTTACCACGTCGTGTAACAGGAAACTGTGCTCGTCATCAACGTTATATTGCAAATCAAATTAAAAGAGCAAGAGCAATCGCTTTATTGCCATATACAAAGTAAAGAGAAATCTTTGCTTTTTCATTTTGGAGGATTTATGAATCAAATAAGTTATGAAGAATTTAAGGAGAAAGAAAAAGAAAAGAGAGAAAAGCTTCGTTTGTTGTTTATGGAAATGTTAGATTATAAAAAAAGGAAATATAAAAAAGATAAAAGCTATGAAAAGTTACTGGACCAAGTTATTTCCTGCTATCATTATTATAATCATGAATTATTAGTATTAAAAGAGATTTCCACTACTTATCATTATCAATTCTATCCAGAAGATCCACCAGAAGCTTATTCTTATAACGGAATCTTAAGAGTACTAGATGAATCTTATGAAAAATTAAAAGAAAATGATAATTATAAAAAGAATGATATTGAATTTAAACGAAAGAAAAATCAAACTTGGGAAGAGCGAATCGATGAGGAAGATCAAAAATTTATTCCTTTGTTTCATGATATGCTTGATTATTTAAATGTATCGTATGATAAGAATTTATCTCTTTCCAAGTTAAGAGATTTGGTTGCTTCATATTATCCATATTTTATAGATCAAATTTATATTCGACCACTTTTCTTTTATGATAATTCTATTTCTACTCTTTTAATGATGTATTTTAATTATAACTATATGTTACACAATTATAAAGATCATGAAGAAAATTTAAAACGTTATAAGGAAGCAACCTATGATGTTGGTCTTGAAGATATGTATATAGAAGAGGAAGAATCTTAGTCCTCTTTTTTCTTTTTAAGGGTTTGCTTTTTCCCTATAAAAATGATATATTATTTCTAGAGGAAAAAAGAGAAAGAGGGTGAAAAATATGAAGATAATCGAGAAAAAAAGAGAAATCAGAAGAGCCTTTCGAAAAGCAAAAAATATCTTTATAATGGCACATAAAAACCTAGATTTGGATGCCTTAGGTAGTTCTTTAGGTCTTGCTTATGTATTAAACAAGCAACATAAAAATTGTTTTTTAATTATTAACGATAAAGAACATGAATTAGGAGTTAAGAAAGTTTTACAAGAATTAGAAGGTTGTTTTCATATTATAACAGGAGAAGAAATTTCAAAAAATCTATATTTACGGGATAAAAAAAATTTATTATTAATACTAGATACAAGCAAACAAAAACTATTACAAGAAGAAAAAGCACTTGATTATTTTGATAAAGAACAAATTATTATTTTGGATCATCATGAAATTGGGGATGAGACCATTGATGTTCCATTAAGAGTGATTGATAATGAAATATCAAGTGCCTGTGAAATGGTTACCAATTTAATTGAAAGTTATCATATTGAACTTGATCCTTATTATGCGACTTTATTGCTTGCTGGGATGGTTCTTGATACGAATAACTTTACCTTAAAAACAGATAGCGAAACCTATTATAGTGCTTATTTCTTATCGACAATGGGAGCAAGTCCAAAAAAAGTACAATATTTATTAAAACAAGATATTAAGGCTTATATGGAACGGCAAAAGTTAATGACCAATGTAGAGTTAATTGGAAATAATATTGCCATTGCAAAGGGCAGTAGTTATGCAATTTATCGAAGAGAAGATTTAGCAAAGATAGCGGATACTTTGTTATTCTTTAATGATATTGAACTATCTTTTGTTGTTGCCAAAACGAGTGAGAAAACAACATCTATTAGTGGAAGAAGTCTTGGAAAAATATCTGTTTCTTCTATCTTAGAACAACTAGATGGAGGAGGCGATAAGATGGGAGGTGCGACAAAGTTTCAAAATGTGCCCATTAGTAAAGCAGTAGAAAAATTAAAACAAGTCATTAAAAAGGAGGGGGAAGAATGAAAGTAATTTTTCTAAAAGATGTAAAAGGACAAGGAAAAAAAGATGAAATCAAAGAAGTAAAAGATGGGTATGCCCAAAACTTTTTAATAAAGAATCATTATGCAGTGGTCGCAAGCGCTACAAACTTAGCAAAGTTAAAAGAAAAGACAAAAGAAGAAGAAGCAAAAAGAGAAGAAGATTTAAAAGATGCAGTTAAGTTGAGAGAAGCGTTAGAGAAAATTACGTTAACGTTTCAAGTAAAAACAGGGGAAAAAGATAAAGTTTTTGGAAGTGTTAGTGTTAAACAAATTAAAAATGAGCTTGATAAATTAGGTTATAAAATTGATAAATCAAAAATAACCATACCACTTAGTTTATCTTCTTTGGGTTTTCATACGGTTACGATAGAGTTATATAAAAATATTTATGCGAAAGTAAAAGTACATTTAATTAAGCAGTAGGAGGGATAACATGGCAGTAAGACAATTACCACATAATATTGAAGCAGAGATGAGTGTTTTAGGGGCTTGTCTTTTATCGCCAGTTGCCCTAACAACAGCAATTGAAAACTTAGAAGAAGCATCTTTCTATGATAGTAGGCACGCTAAGATTTTTAAGGCTTTAAAGAATTTAGCAGAAAAAAAAGAACCTATTGATACTACTACTTTAACAACAGAACTTACCAATTTAAATCTTCTGAATGAAGCAGGTGGTGTTAGTTATATTTCTGAAATTATTGAATTCGTACCAGTCGCATCCAATGTGGAATATTATATTAAAGAGGTAGAAAACAAGGCTTTGTTACGAAGCTTGATTGATGTAGCAGGATCCATCGCAACGAGTGGTTATAATACGGATGAAGATGTAAATGATATCCTAGATCAAGCAGAAAAGCAAATTTTAACCATTGCGAAAGGAAGAAAAAGTGGAGAATTTCGTAGTATTCAAGAAGTCTTAATTAAGACACAAGATGATTTGGAGAAATTAGCAGAAGCCAAAGGAGAGATTACTGGTATTCCAACAGGATGGTATGATCTTGATAAAATAACTTCTGGTTTTCATGAGAATGAAATGATTATTATAGCGGCTCGTCCTGGTATGGGAAAAACTGCATTCGCCCTTAATCTTGCTACGTATGTTACAACGCATACCGATAAAACCGTTGCTGTTTTTAACTTAGAAATGGGAGCAGAACAACTTGCTACTAGAATTCTTTCTTCTCTTGGACAAATTGAAGGATATAAACTTCGTACGGGACGTTTGTTAAATAACGATTGGAAGCGTTTTAACGAAGCTGCAAGCCAACTTTCTAGTGCAAAACTCTATATTGATGATACACCGGGTGTTACGATTGGAGAAATAAGAGCAAAGTGTAGGCGTTTGGCATCTTCTAGTGATGGACTTGACCTTGTTATTATTGATTACTTGCAATTAATTTCGGGTGGAAGAAACTATGGAAGCAATCGTCAACAAGAAGTTGCTGATATTTCTCGTAGTTTGAAGACCCTTGCCATGGAGTTACATATTCCAATCATTGCCCTTGCACAACTTTCTCGTAGTGTAGAGGGAAGAGAAGATAAAAGACCAATGTTATCCGATTTAAGAGAGTCTGGTTCGATTGAACAAGATGCTGACCTTGTTGGATTCTTATATCGTGATGATTATTATAGTAAAGAAGCGAAGAAAGATCCTACTAGTATTAGTGAATTTATTATTGCAAAACATCGTAATGGACCACAAGCAACCATTCAATTATTATTTAAGAAAGATACATCTACTTTTGTAAATATGTCTAGACAAAATAGTGAGGAGGAATAATATGAATTTAAAAACGATTGTACCAATTTGTATTTCCGTAGGCGTTAGTGCTCTTATATTGGTTGTTAGTCCAAATACAAGAGCAAAAGAACCAGAGAGTGTTTATCGTGTTTATTTAAAAGGAAAATCCATTGGATTGGTGGAAGAGCCAGATTCTTTGGAGGAATATATTGACAAAGAACAGGAAACCTTAAAAAAGAAATACGATGTTGATCGTGTATATGCGCCAGAAGATTTAAAGATTGTAAAAGATATTACCTATGATGAGAAAATATCTACGACCAAACAGATTTATGAAAAAATAAAAGATATTGAACCTTTTACAGTAAAAGGATATTCTATTTTTATCAAAGGAATCGATACGACTAATGAAGCAGGAGATAAAATAAAGGGAAAAGATCAAACACTTTATGTTTTGGATAAAAAGGTATTTGAAGAGTCTATGGATAATACTATTCGTTCGTTTGTTGAAAGTGAAAACTATGATAAGTATTTAGAAAATACCCAAAAAGAGATTAAAACAACGGGTACTATTATTGAAGATTTATCCATTGAAAATAAAGTAGTGGTCAAAGAGTATAACATTCCAACGGATAAAAAGATTTATGAAAATACAGAGGATTTGAGTAAGTATTTATTGTTTGGAACAACCGATGAAAATCAAAAATATACGGTAAAAGCAGGTGACACTATTAGTGATGTAGCGTTTAATAATAAGCTATCCACAACCGAATTTTTGATTGCAAATCCTGAATTTCAAGATGAAAATAGTCTTCTTTTTGAAGGACAAGAAGTAACCATTAATATTATCCAACCTCAGTTTCGTTTAGCAGAGGTGGATCATACGGTGTTTGATCAAGAGATCCCTTATGAGACAGAGGTAAAATATGATGAGAATAAATATGTTGGGGATGAAGAAGTCATTCAAAAGGGTGAGAATGGTTTACAACGAGTTACGAGTAAAGTACAAAAAATAAATGGACAAACAGAAAATTCTGTTATTAATGATAGTGCAACCAAAGTATTAAAAGAACCGGTAAAAGAAATTGTTGTAAAAGGAAATAAACAAGCTTATCGTGGTGGTTCTAGTGGTGCAAATCCAAATTTACAAGGAAATACCAAAGTAGAAGGAAATTGGCGTTGGCCAACCATTACTCCATATACGATCAATAGTGGTTTTGGTTATCGTTGGGGTGTATTACATGATGGTGTTGATATTGGTGTTCCAGGTGGCTCTCCAATTTATGCTGCAAACAATGGTATTGTTGTAGAATCTGGTTATAAATGGCCAAATGGAAACTATGTACTTATCAATCATAACAATGGTTATTATACGATGTATGCGCATATGATGGAGCGTTATGCTTCTGTGGGTCAAAATGTATCCATTGGTCAAAAGATTGGTGCCGTTGGAAAAACTGGTATGGCGACAGGATATCACTTACATTTTGGTCTTTATAAAGGATACCCAGGTATGAGAGGTTCTGGTGCCTTGTATCCACTTAGTTTGTTCTAATGAAATTTATCTCTTTAGCGTCTGGTTCGAAAGGGAATTCTTCTTATGTTGAATTAGGAGATATGAAATTTTTGATTGATATTGGTATTACATTAAAACGTTTAAAAAATAGTTTAGAACCTCTAAACGTCGTAGTAGATGATATTGATTTTCTTCTTCTTACCCATACGCATAGTGATCATATTTTAGGACTTTCTGTTTTAGTAAAACATAGTCATTTTAAAATCTATATGAGTGAAGAGATGTATCCTATTTTAAAAGATATTGTACCAAAAGAGAGAATTGTTTTTTATCAAGATGAGATGCATATCAAAGATATGAAGATCAATTTAATTCATACCTCTCATGATGCGCCAGGTTCTGTTGGTTTCCTTTTTACGTATCAAGATCATAGTCTTGTCTATATTACGGATACGGGATATTTAAATCGAAAATATTTAAAAAATCTTGGAAACAAAGAATTGTATTATATTGAGAGTAATCATGATGAGAAAATGTTAATGGATGGACCTTATCCATATCAGACAAAACAAAGAATTATTAGTGATGTTGGGCATTTATCCAATGAAACAACAGCATCGTATTTAAAGACATTAATTGGAGAACAAACAAAATATATTGTTCTTTCTCATCTTAGTGAGACAAACAATACGAAAGAACTTGCCTTTTCTGCTTTGGAAAAAGTATTAGAAAACATTCCATATCAACCAGAAGTATTGATTGCAGAACAAGATGTAGTAGGGGATTTGATTGAAGTATGATAAAAATTATTTGTGTTGGGAAAATAAAAGAAAAGTATTTCGTGGATGCGATAAAAGAGTATGAGAAAAGATTATCAAAATATACAAAGTTAGAAATTATTGAGGTAATGGATTCTAATATTTCGGATATTAATAAGGCTCTTAAGATAGAACAGGATGCTATTATAAAACATATAAATGAAAAGGATTATCTTATTTTACTTGATTTAGATGGAATAGAATTATCATCTATTGAATTATCAGAAGAATTAGAGAAAATAGAACAGATAAGTTCAAACCTTGTTTTTGTAATTGGTGGGAGTAATGGAGTAAGTGATGCATTAAAGCAAATGGCGAAAAAGAGAATTTCTTTTTCTCGACTTACATTTCCGCATCAATTGTTTCGGGTATTGTTATTAGAGCAGTTATATCGTAGTTATAAGATAAGATATCATGAGAGTTATCACAAGTAGTGGAGGTAGAAATGATAGGAAATGATTGGGATACATATTTAAAAGAAGAATATGATAAACCTTATTTTAAAGAATTAACAGGTTTTGTGGAAAAAGAATACAAAGAGAAAACAATTTATCCAAAAAAAAATGAGATCTTTAATGCTTTTCGTCATACGACGTATAAAGATACAAAAGTCGTTATTTTAGGACAAGATCCATATCATGGAGAACATCAGGCACAAGGGCTATCTTTTTCTGTTCGTAATGGAATTCGAAAGCCACCTAGTTTGGTGAATATTTTTAAGGAATTAAATAGTGACTTAGGAATAAAAATACCAGTAACAAGTAGCTTATTACCATGGGCAGATCAAGGAGTGTTGCTTTTGAATAGTGTTTTAACCGTAGAAAAAGATAAGGCAGCATCTCACCGTGGTCGTGGTTGGGAAATCTTTACCGATAAAGTAATTGAGATATTGAATCAAAAAGAAACCCCTGTTGTATTTATTCTTTGGGGAAGTTATGCAAGAGCAAAGAAGGCATTAATTACAAATCCAATTCATGGTATTGTAGAATCTGCTCATCCATCCCCACTTTCTGCTCATAATGGTTTTTTTGGAAGTAGACCTTTTTCGAAAACAAATCAGTTTTTAACAGAAAAAGGATTAACACCAATTCGTTGGGAATTAGAATAAGATATGTAGAAGGAATCTCTATTTGTAGATATTCCTTTTATTATCGGGTAAATTTTTCCAATTAATCAATATAATTGACATTAGATTATTAGAATAATAGAAAAAGAATCTCTAATAAGATAGAAATTCTTTTTATTATTACTTTCTCATTTGTTTTGATTCTTGTTTGGTCTTTTCTAAGATAACTTCATATGGAATATGAAATATTTTAGCCATTTCTTTATAGGCTTCTTCCCGACCAAGAGTACGTCCACGTTTTTCACCGCGCTTTTCACCCTCTTCAAGGCTTTCCCTCTGTACATCAATAAAAGATTGATAGTATTTGCCAGTACCGTTATCATAGCTCAAAGCAAAATTGTCTTGCATCATGTTCATTAAAATATCACTCCCTTCTACTAATCTTAATGCTTCATCCGTATCTACTAAGCATCCAGCAACTAACATCTTTTCAAACTCTGTTAGTTTTTCTTCTTCTGTTGGCTGATAAATAACATTATATTTTAGATATAGCATCTGACTTTTACACTCAAGAGTATAATACTTTTCTAAAACTTTTGTAAGGTATATTTCATAAATTTTAATATTTTGTTACTATTTACAGCCATTTAACATCTATACAAAAAGAATAATCCACAATTAGAAAAAAAGGCATTGAAAAATAAGGGTTTGAGAAGCCCTTATTTTATGTTTATCCACAGATTTAAAAAGTTGTTAAAAACCTATTGAAAAAAAGAAAAAAGTATGATTAAGTACTATTGAAAGATGGTAATAATATGAAAGATATAACGGCAAAAGAATTAAAGGAAAGATTTACACTAAAACAACTTCAGGCATATAATAGTGAAATAAGAAGTAAATATAACGAAATGATATTCAACTATAGAAAATTAGAAAAACAATTCGAAGCAAGAGTAAAGACAGATGTGAAAAAAAGAACAAAAGAATTAGAAAAAAATTATAATAATCAATTAAAAGAAAAGGACAAAAAATTAAAAGAAAAAGATAAATTAATAGAAGAGAAAGATAAACAAATCGATGCATTAAAAGAAAAGATTGCTAGAATGGAATCAAAAATGAATAATGATGCCAGTAATTCTGGTCTTCCAACATCAAAAACAGCAATAGGAAAAAAGAAGTATATTCCAAATAGTAGAGTAAAAACAGGAAAACCAAAAGGTTATGAAAACTAATTTATTATGCAAAGTAAATATTTAATATATAGATATTAAAGAAAATATATTACTTTTACT
>CANQYK010000006.1 GCA_947628065.1 uncultured Bacilli bacterium
AATTTACGAGGGTTGCTTACGAATCGTGGAACATACGAATTTAGCGTATGTAGAGCCACACAAAGTTATTATTGGAGGTAAATTATATTTATTCTTCAATGATCAGAAACATTTTTATATAGGGAATTTAAAGAATAAAATTCCATTGTCTGAATTATCAGAGTACATAGCAAGGCATTAATGATGGAGAGTTACATACTCCCACAATATTGATTGTTTTTGTCGTTCAAATAATCAATATAAGGTGTCCTTGTTGTGTGACACCTTTTTTGGTGCCTTTCACTATTCAAAAAAGAGAAAGGAGAATGATAATTATGGATAATGAAAGTTGCATTGCAGGCGTTTATATTCGTGTTTCAACAGAAGATCAAGCACGAGAAGGATTTTCTTTAGGAGAACAAAAAGAAAAACTATTACAACTTTGTTCTTATAAAGGATATAAAGTTTTTAAAGTTTATGAAGATGCAGGAGTATCAGCAAAAGATATGGAACATCGCCCTGCTTTTCAAGAAATGTTAGCAGATATGAAGAAAGGTAAAATTAACTATATTGTCGCTTATAAACTAGATAGAGTTACTCGTTCTGTTCGTGATTTAGAAGAACTAATTGCTCAACTTGAAAAGCATAATTGCTATTTAGTATGTGATAGAGATGATGTTAATACCTCTACTGCTAATGGAAGATTTTTTGTAAGAATGTTAACAGTTTTATCTCAATTAGAAATTGAAATTGTATCAGAAAGAACAAAATTTGGATTAAATGGAGCGATAAAATCAGGTCAGCTTCCCTGTATCAAATGGCACCAACTCATTTTTGGTGTTATCACTATTGCTATCACTTGTGTTATTAGATAACTCAAATTTATATTCTTTGCCTGTTTTTAGAACAAATCTAGCTACTCTAGGTAGTTTATTACCATCTTCGTCATAATCTCCTACAATGATACATTCAATCATATTTTGAAAAGCTTCACGATTGAATTTTTTTAATTCTTTAAAATTATCAAAATATTTATCAATTTCTTTTAATTGTTTAGATAAGCCTTTATTTTCAGCTAATAACATTTCATAATGACTAATTTTAGTTTTAACTGTATTAAGTTCATCTAAAAGTTCTTTTTCTTTTTGAATAAATAATGCTTTTCTATCAATATCATCATCAAGTTCCATATCAATAATTTTTGATAATCTTTTTTTAATCGTTTCTTTTTCAGTAAGTAAGCTATTTAATTTATCTTGATAATCATTATCATTTACAACATCTTTAATTGCCTTTAATAAAGCTTCTTTTGTCTTGTGTTTGTTTTTAATGATATTGTTATAAATCATAACAAAAGTTTCTTCTAATTTTGTTTCACTAATACCTACTGAATCAGGACAATCTTCTGCAAACATTCTTTTTCTATAACAAGTCCAATAAACATTATAGTTAGGATGATTTTTAGATTTTGAACTCTTTCTTCTTGTAAAATTTGTTCCACAAAAAGCACATTTAATTTTGCCACTAAAGGCATATTTATTAGTTAATCTACTTGAATAACCTTGTTGTTTATTAATTGTATGAACTTCTTTTCTTTTATTGGCTATTTCTTGTGCCTTATCCCAAACTTCTCTTGAAATAATAGGGGGATGATGATCTTTAACATAGTATTTTTCTTTTTCTCCACGATTGATAACAGTTTTATGAGTAATAGGACTTACTGTATAAGATTTATTTTGAATTAAATCTCCAACATACTTTTCTTGATGGATAATACCCATGATAGAACTTTCAGCCCATCTTTTATTACCTTTATAAGTAGGAATATTCAATTCCTCTAATTTTCTTATAATTCTTCTGCTACCTAAACCATCTACATACCAATTAAAAATCATCCTAACAACTTCTGCTTGTTCTTCGTTGATGTCTAATTGTTTTGTTTCTTTATTCCAATCATAACCATAACAATCAGGACTTCCAACATATTCTCCACGTTTCATCATAGCTTTTAAACCTAATTTAACATTTTGAGAAGTGGATTCACTTTCAGCTTGAGCAAAAGCACTATAAAGAGTTAAAAACATTTCACTATCTAAATCAATTGTATGAATATTTTCTTTTTCAAAATAGACATCAACTTTCTTATCTCGTAATTCTCTACAATATTTAAGAGTATCAAGTGTATTTCTAGCAAATCTTGAAATAGATTTAGCTAGAATAATGTCTATTTTGCCATTTAAGGCATCATCTATCATTCGTTGGAACTCAGTCCTATTTTTAACTTGAGTACCACTAATACCCTCATCAGCATATATTCCTACAAACTCCCAATCAGGATTTGATTTAATCTTTTCAGTATAATATTTTATTTGTGAATTATAACTTGTAATTTGTTCTTCATCATCTGTACTTACTCTTCCATAAGCACAAACTCTTTTCTTTTTATTTGCAATAGTAATATTATTATTTTTTTCTTTGAGATTAGCAGCTATAATCTCAACTTGTGCCATTTATACCTCACTTTCTTTATTTCAATTTCATTTTGAACTACTGCTTCGTTCTACAAACATTATATCTTAAAACTACATAATTCTGTAGCTATTTTAATAAAAACATTTAATTTTTTCTTTTAGTATATAAAACTGTTTTTCAGTTATTAAGTTTAAATTTAATAAATCAAATATGATTGATAGGTTAATAGATTCATCAATCATATTATCAATTTCTATTTGGTTTAGATTTTTTGTATCTTTTTCTTCAATTACTTTATACAATAAGCATTCTCCTTTCTGTTTTAGGTTTTTAATTCTATTTTTTTCATAACTAATCTCAAATTCCTTTCTATTATTTTTGCAAATAGTTTATTTAAAATCTTTTAATAAATTTTCCATTTCAGCAAGTTCTTTATTTGTTGGTGGAATAGCTTCACATCTTTTGCCATTCCAAACCATTACACCATCTGGATCATATCTAATATGTGGGAAACTTCTTCCCTTAATAATTTCATTTGGATTATTAGATATATTAGTTACTGTAATGAAACTTTGTATCTTTTTATTTTGGTCTATATAGGAATTTAGATAACCTCTAACAAATACCTTATTACCTTTAATAAAATAATCTTGATAGGTATTAAATAATTCTCTTGAGATATTTAAACTAACATAGACTTTTTTATCTTCATTTAAGGTATATTTATTTGTCGTTAATCCAAATTTAACATATTTGCCATTTGTATCAGTAATAACATTGATTATTCCTGATATTAAGACTTCATTATAATTTATATCATCCATTTATCAATTCCTTTCCATTTAGTTTTTTTAAGTCTTTAAATTATTTAAATATAATTAAAATATTATCTATTATACTTATTTATTATTCTTATATATTTTAGTAGAAGTATTGTGCTAGGGGGTATAGTAGTATTCTTCCATAGGGTATAGCAAAACTTTGCTATACATTACTTATTAGATAGATGTTTCTTTGATAGTTAATTGTTTCAACTCTTATATAATTTGCTTTTCTTAAATTGCTAATAGATTTTGATATTGTCCTTTTTGATAGATTTACTTTTTTAGATATATAATCATTACTTGCGTAGCAATAACCTAGATTATTTGTTAGTGCTTTAATAACTCCATATACAAGTTTATCTGTTGAATTGATAGAATCACTTTTAACTATGGAATCATCTAAAATAATGCAACCCATAGCTTTATAATCCTATTTCATAATCGTGTTCTTTTTGTTTTAATGCATCTTGATAAGTTACTTCTTTGGTAGCAGAATCATAGTTAAAATATAAGTGTTTATCTTCTTTATCAATTACTTTGATATTATCTCGATCAACAAGATAAATTTTAAATTCATCTATATTTAGATTTTTCTTTAAATAATCTAAAATATAATATTGTGAGATAGTATCAATCCTGTTTTTTACAATATCTTCTTTATTTAATAATCTCAATTGGCATTCTCCTTTCTTTTAAAAATTTAGACAACAAAAAAACTTGTATCATCTACAAGTTATCTTTCAAAAATAGACATAGTTATCCTAGAGGCATTATTTTAAATCTTCGCCCCTAAGATTATATTGTTTGAAATAACACATACTATTTTTATTTTATTTGTTCTTTGAATTATGTCTTACTTCAAACTAGATTCATTCTATTACTAGAATAGGTACTATCATAAGCCTTTCATCTTACTGTACCTTACTTAACTACGTTCCTATAAACATTTTAGTTAAGTGTTATTGTGTACATTCCTGTTGCATATTCTTGATATACTATATATTTTAAATGTTCTAATATATCTAAACTTTTTTTAAAACCTTTATTTTTAATTTTAATGGTTTGTTGTATTTCTCCTATATTTATATCAGTTATGATTCTATCAAACCCTTTTTGATAAATATAAGAGTAAATATATTTAGTTTCTTTTGGAATTCTTTTATCTTTCCAAATCTTCTGTGGTACTTCTAGATGTTTAATCTTCATTCATAGATTTCCTCCTCTCTTTTTAAATTTAATTATTAACATTTTTAAATCTAATGTTTCAAATAATTAACACCACTAATATACATAATAATTACTATCTTGTCAACACTTTTTGAAACACTTTTAATTAAAATGTTGATTTTATTTAACATATATGATATTATTAGTGCAAGAGGTGTTCATTATGCAAGAAAAAAAGATTGGTGAAATCATTGCTGAAGCTAGAGAAAAAGCAAATCTTTCACAAAGACAACTTGCCAAAATTGCGAGTATTAGTAATGCACAGCTATCTAAAATAGAATCAGGAGAAATAGAAACGCCAAACCCTAAAATGCTTAGAAAAATAAGTCAGCATATCAATGTAAATTACAATGAAATGATGTATAAAATAGGGTTAGGTATGGAAGTTAGTCCTTTAAATCCATTTATTAAAGATTATTATAATAAAATGACTTTAGATGAATTAAATGAGGCTGAAATCAATGTTTTAGGTAGTATTACGAATCTAAAACAATTAGTTAAGTCGTGTGAAGAAAATCTAAACAAAAACATAATAGAAAGTGAAAAAGAATTACTGTTACATACAATAGAAGATACCAATTATCAAATAACAACTTCAAATGAAATTGTTAATTTAATCCAAAGTTTAAAAGTAAAGGAGAGAAACAAGAATGCAAAAAAATAAAACTCTAATAAGAAATATTGGAATCGTATTATTAAATATTTTTATGGTAGTCAGTTTAGTATTAGTTTTAATGCTTAAAAATGATTATGGTTATAGATTATATTGGGTTATTACACCATTTCTAATGATACTTGTATTATTAGTAATCAAAAAATGGAGTGCAAGAGGATTAAATGCTGATACAGAAGAATCAAAAGTAATACAAAGATCCTTCGATGATACGACAACTTTATCAACTGTATTCTTTGGTATTATTTATCTATTTATTCAAGGCGTAGAATGTATTAGAAAAGATATAATAAATAATCCTTATATCATAGTTGGATTCTTTATTGTAATGATTATCTATGAAGCATTTACTTATTTATCAATATATGTAGCAAAAAGGGATACTGCAAGATTATTAGAGAAAAAATACAACCATAAAAGAAAATAATCTTTTTGCTTTTCGCAAGATTAGCAATTAGGTTATTTCCATAAGAAAAAAGCTATCACGTTTTGTGAGTTTACTCATGAAAGTGGTAGTCTTTTTTTCTTTTTATGAAGTCGTAAGACAAATAAAAAGGCAACAATATTACATTATGAAATTTTGTAATATGTTGCTTAATTGGGTTTCCAAAGGATCACCTTTGGCACACGATATCTAAGTTGGCTCTGCCGACTTAGTAGTGTGTTACCTACTTGTCATAAAGTAGGTTATTTCCAAAATCCATTAGTTACAAAGTTTCTTTTGGATTTTTGTCCTTTTCTATTTTATATTTTTTTAATTCATCATGAAATTCATTATCAGATAGTTTACTTAAATACTTATCAAAAGCTAGTGGGGAATTTGTTATTTCTTCTCCCATCCAACTTTCTTTAACATAATTGTTCATTTTATCTAATGAATCAAATTTAACCTCTACCCTAAATAGACCATTATATTTTCCTAAATATTTTTTTATAGAAATATTATTGTCATTTAAAAATAGATAACTATCTCTAATTATTTCAGAATAAGATTTTTCTTTTAAACTAAAAAATTCATCTTCTGATATACAGATTTTATCTATAATACTATTATTATCATCTAATACTTCTTTTTCATAAACATTATTTTTTCTTTGTATTCTTAAATTATCATTAATATAATATCTTTCATATCTAATTGCTTCACTTAAATTTAAACCATCCAAAGAATTTATAATAAATCTTTTTGTTAATCCTCTCATTCAATTTCCTCAATTCAGTATTTTTACTTTCTTTTTTATTTCGTCGTATCCAGTATTATTAGTACAAATAATATCATAGTTATCTTTAAATGACTGTAGTCTTTCTTCTATATTTTCATCTAAAAAGCCTAATTTAAAAACATTTTTATTACCTTCTGCCATTTTTATATCTGAAATACTATTTCCAAGAAGGATTATATTACTTCTATTTTCAATTTTGCTTTTAATATTTTCTGGTAGAAATACCTCATTTTTATTCAAAGGATGGATTAAATTATTATCTTTCACACTTTTTACAATACCATTTTCATATTCTAGGAAATTAGAGCATATATAAATATTTGGGTAATTACAATTATTCTTAATTAAAAATTGTTCAATAATATTTCCAACACCTGCTGATATTACAATTATAGGAATATTTTTATTATTCATTGCCTCTAAAAATTTAACTGCTCCAGTTCTAAAGTCCATAATACTTTCATTATTAGAAGCATAATTTATCATTTCTTCAGTAACATTAAAATTAATTAATGTTTCTATATTTTTTCTATACCACTCATTCATAATTGAATTTTTTTTAGCAATAGATAATGATTCATCTATTTCAAATTTGTGGTAATGATTAAATATCTTTATGCATTCATTAACAAATTTTTTTGATACTTTAGGATTTTTAAAAATACTTGACCAAGAGCTATCACTATTATCCTTAGTAATTGTTCCATCAAAATCGGTTAAAATATATAAATCATTTGTTGAAATAGAATTTAATTGATTTAACTTTTCACTATTAACTATTATCATAATTTTTCACCACTTTCATATTGCTAAGCATTAAATATAGTATTCTTCATCTTTAAATGTAAAATTATATTTTTCATTAGCCATTTTTATTGCGTCATCAATTAATTGATTACCTGCTAAATCTTGATAATTTAGATATTTTTTTACATTAATTTGCTTAGACATAAATCTTCCATATACTTTTCCATTATCTATATCAGGTTTAATGTTACCAACATTTTTAATCTTTGCAATCATTCTAACTTGTGCATACTTTTCTTGTTTTTCCTCAACTAACAAATAACCTAAGTAATGAATATTTTCTAGTTCAATATTTAATTCTTCTATATATTCTCTTTTTAAAGTGTCACAAAAATTATTATCACTATTTTCTGGTTTTCCACCTGTTAATTTATAGCTATCATTATCAATTCTCAATAGTACATTTCCATCATTAGAGAAAACAACACCATATACTTGTTTAACCAAAAGTTCTTTTGGTACTGATTTTTTAATCCAAGTATATCTAACCATAAAATCACCCCAACATTTCTATTTTATTATATCAAATTTCTCGATTTTTCGATAGATGTTACTACAAACTTATTTCAAAATCATCTTTATCTCTATCATTATGAGATTTTTTGCTAGTTTTTAAATAATTAGGTATATTAGCATAATCAAACAACTCATCTTCTTTTGTTGTACCTTTAGAAATATCCTTAACATCATACATATCAAAATCTTGATTATCATAATAGTCTTTTATTTCACTTGTAGTGGCTTCTTTTGTCTTGTCATTACCAATTTGTAGTAATTCTCTAAAAAAGTGCTTAATTGCTTCTAAAATGGCTTTAATATAGGATTTTAGATTATCATTTTCTTCTGTAAGATTATGATTTCTAGTTTTTAAAGATTTTATTTCTCTTTGCATATTTTGATTTTCTTTTTCTAATGATTGATGACTTTTAGTATAAGTATCAACTTCATTAAATAAGGATTCTAATTTTGGTTGAAATTCTATTGTTTTTTTAGTTTCTTTAATTACATTTTGCATACTATCAAAGGTATCTTTTCTAACTTTCACATATTCTTTATCAATAATAGTATTTTTAGTAGTTTTCATTTTTTCTTCAAAGTCATTCATTGCATTATCTAGTCTTTTATTGATAGTTTCAACCTTATTTTCATAATATCTAGTCGTTTTTTTAAATTCTCGTACTTTTTGATGTTTAGCATTACTGCCTTTAATTCCTCGTTCTAGATCATAACCTTTTTCTCTTAATCTATCGTTATAAATATCTTGTAATTGTGATAGGTGCAATTTGTCTTTAATATATTGTTTTTTAGAAATAGTGTATCTTTCAGTATTTGTTCTTTTATCTAATTTTTTAACAAGTGGTACAACAACACAATGAATATGTGGTGTTGCCTCATCTAAGTGGAGAGTTACGTGTAAAACTTGCTCTTTAGTATAACCTAAATCGTTATAAACAAAGTCCATACAAGTATTTGCCCATTCCAAAATGAAATCTTTGTTTTTATCTTTAAAAAACTTATTTGTAGCTGTAAAAAGTAATTCATCAGCAACAACACTTTTAGATTTATTTAACATTTCACTATAACTTCTTTTTCTATCATCACGTTCAATTTTTTGTTTTTCTTCGTGTTGTTTTCTATATTCTTTTGTAAGATTATGAAACCCTTTTACATATTTTTCTTTTAAAGGTACTAATTCTATATTATTTTTAGTTAATTCTAATTTGATGTTAGGATTGCTTTTATAAGCCTTTTTCTCACGTTTATTATGAGAACCTATTTGTGCTAAATCATTTAAAGTCATAATAGGTTCACTTCTAAATATTCCATAATTCATTTATCATTCCTCACTTTCTTTGTTATTTATCAATCAAAAAAAGATATGCTTTTTTAATTGCATACCTTAAACAGCTAATTTCAATTTAAATAATAATATTTTTGATATATAGTTTTATATTAGTATCTGCTTTTAGAACGAAACAGAATAACTTATTTTAAAGCTGATACATATATTTCAAAACCAATATCATTTTCGTTATATAACTTTGAATTTAAGTTAATTATAGTATTGTTTATCATACCTTTATAATGTATTAAATCTACAATATTTTTAGTTGGTGCTATTATGTACGTGGTAGACATATTCCAGGACAAAGACCATTTGGCTATATGAAATCAGAAGATAAGAAAATGATTGTTGATAATGCTACAAAACCCTATGTAGAAAAGATATTTGATATGTATTTAGAGGGAAAAAGTTTTCAAACAATTGCTAATTACTTTAATGAAAATAATATTTATCCTAAAAAGAAATGGAAAGATACAACAATTCAAAAAATTATTGATAATAAAATCTATATGGGTGATTATGAACAATGGAAACGAATTGTCAAAAAAGAAAATTTACAACCAATTATTTATATGAATGTTGTTGAGCCAATTATATCTCGTGCCAAATGGGAAGATTGCCAAAGACAAAAAGAAATAAATCAAAGAACTTATACAAGAGATAGAATTTATACTTTCTTTCAAAGACTAAAATGCCCTAATTGTGGTCGTATTATGAAATGCAAAGGTTCTGGTGGTAAGAAAAGAAAGTATATGTATTACACTTGTGAACATTGTCACATTAACTTTAATGAAGATTATGTTGAAAGATTATTAAAAGATTTTATTTATGATTTATTAGAATATGATATGGCAGTCAAAAAGTTTTTCTTGCCTATTTTAGAAGATAAAACAAATAATTTAGATACAACAACCATTGATAAAGAAATCAAAAATTTAGAAAAACAAAGAGATAGAATTAAAAATGCTTATATTAAAGGTATTGTAGAAATAGAAGATTTTAAAGAAGATTATAAACTTATTGAAGATAAAATTGCTAACCTTGAAAGTAAAAGGCTTGAACTTGTTGACCTAGAAACTTTTAACTACTCTCCTCATGAATTACTTGCAGAAAGAGATGTAGAAAGAGAAAAAATGATAAGACTTGATACTTTAAATACTTTGTTAAAAAGTAAATGGAATAGTATGGAAAAGTTTGAAAAACAGGAATTTATATCTAAATTTATTGATACTATTGAGATTAAAAAAGATGATAAAGGTAATTATTTACTTGAAAAAATCAACTTTAGAAAAGGCTTTATTAAAGAATTAATTAAATTTTATGAAGCAGGAATATTTGATGTTGCTATACCTGTAATGGTAGGAAATGAAGAACAATATATTAAAGGTGGCAGAATGACACAGGAACAACTAGATAAATATTTAAATAAAATGAACGACTATTTTGAAACATCTTTCTATGAAATGTATGAATCAAGTGATAGCAAAGATGATGAAATAATTTATGAATATACACCAAAATATAATGAAAAAATTGTTAGATTTGTTGTCATTTCTAGCGATAGTAATTTTCCTATTTCAAAGGAAAGTATTAAAGAAAAATACGGAATTGTAAGTTATAAAAAAGAAAGGATTTGATAAATTATGAATATAAAATATAAAAAATTTGGAGATTATCTATTACCAAATTTAGTAATAGATAATCAAAATAATAAACAAATTGGAAAGTATGGATATTTAAGATTGACCTATATTAAGCAAAATAAAAAGGCGTTATATCAATCATTATTAATGAAAAATGAACTAACTAATCATCTTTTTTCAGTCAGTAATGAATGTGAAGAAAGACTAAAAACTTTAATGGATAATTATATAAAAAATGATGACAGACTATCTGAAAAAAATAAAGAAACTAATCAAATTGAATGGGTAAAATTGATGAATAATTATAAGCTAATTGCTGAAGAAATTATCTTAAAGGAGATTGTCTATGTTTAATTTTTCTCATAAGCGAGCAACGTGTTGGTACTCCCACCACATTATTTTGAAAGGCTAAACCTTAACTATGGCTACAACATCAATTTGGAGTATTAAAAATAATTTAAAGCAATCTATAAATTATATCATCAATCCGGAAAAAACTATCAATGAAGATTATGGGAAAATAGAAAATTATAATTATCTTGAACTTGATAAAGAATACAATTTTAAGTTAGAAAAAACTCGCTATGTAAGTTGTTTAAATTGTGATGAAGACGATCCATATAATGATATGGTGTTTACAAAAGATATTTTCAATAAGAAAGATGGAATTCTTGCTTATCATGGTTATCAATCTTTTAAGGAAGGAGAAGTGACAGCAGATATTGCTCACGAAATTGGAGTTAAGTTTGCAGAAGAAATGTTTAAAGATTATGAAGTGGTTGTAGCAACTCATCAAAATACAAATCATATTCACAACCATTTCATAATCAACTCTGTTTCATTTAAGAATGGAAAGAAATACAATAACAATAGAACAAATCTAGCAAAATTAAGACATATATCAGATTCTTTATGTGCAGAATATGGATTAAATGTTTTAGATGAAGATATAGGCTATAAAAGTACCTTTAATCACAAAGTTATTGATAATGATTATTATAAAACTTTAAAAGAAGATTTAGATAATGTAATAAGTTATTCAGTTACTCTTAGACAAGTAATGGATAGAATGAAATTATTAGGATATAAAACTTATTCTCGTAATAATGTCATAACTATTTATAGAGATAATTGTGATAAAGTACGAATTGAAAAAGTATTTGGTGATGAATATTCAAAAGATAGAATAAATGAACGACTATATTTATCAAGGCAAATTGTATTTAAACCTATGTCACATAAATCTATATTTGAAGAATATTCTAAAAATAACAAGACTCATAAAGGTATATATGGTTTATATTTATACTATTGTTATTTACTAGGAGTATTTCCAAAAAATCATCCAAAACAATATCTTCCTTATTCTATAAGACAAGAAATAAAAAAGTTAGATGATTTTTCTGAACAAGTTAGATTTATGGCTAATAACAAAATTGAAACAATTGAAGATTTAGAAATTTTCTCTAAAACTAACTATGAAGAATATAGAAACCTTATGGGGGAAAGAGAAAATCTTTGGAAAAGATACCATAGGGCAAAAACTACCGAAAAACAATCTGAAATACTTGCTGAAATAAATGATATTCAACCTAAAATAAAAGAACTTCGTAAATATGATAATTACTGCAAAAACATTAGAAAACAATCTGAATCTATGCAAAATAATATTAATAATTTTGATAAAGATATCCAAAAAGAAAAAGACAATTCTAGAATTCTCTAACTAGATTGTCTTTTTCTATTCAGCACTACTCCTAATAACTAAATTATTAATATCAAAATTCGTAAATTGACTTAGAAAATATTTATATAAATCCTTTGCACAAACAAATTTTTTATCATAATTTTTTTCGTCTAAACATTTAATAACTTTTGTAATAAATTCCTGATCAGGTAATTTTTTGACATTATATTTTTTTCTATAATCATTATTTTTAAATATAATTTCTATTTTATTTAAAGGAATAGATGGTATCTGTTTATTATAAAAATAAGAATCTAATACCCTTTGCAAAAACATATAATAACTAAAATCTATGTCTTCATGATTATTATATTTAGCTTCTAGTTCATCAAATCCATCCCAAACAGAATAACAATTCATTTTAAATTTAAAATCATCTATATCTGCAAGATTAGTCAACATAGAATTGTTTTTAGCAATATTAATTAATTCATTTATAGTACCATCTTTATCATATAGTATTTTAGCATTAACAAAAATCATTGTTGTAGACATATGATAATCCTGAAGTTCTTTTTCCATATAAGATAGAATTTTTTTCTTAGGATTTATAAAATATTCAATTAAAAATCCATCTATATTTTTATTACCTCTTTCTCGCCATTTCGTGTCATCAGTGGTAACAATATAAATATCTATATCACTATTCTCGTTATTATTACCTGTTGCGTAACTTCCAGTTAAAATAGCCCCTAAAAAGTAATCTTCATTCTTATATTTGTCTAAAAACTTTTCAATAGCTAGTTTCCATTTATTCATAATTACACCTAGTTTCTTTTTATTTTATTACTTTTAAGCCACCCAAATATGGTCTTAATACTTCTGGAACAGTTATGCTTCCATCTGCATTTTGATATTGTTCTACAATTGCAGGTACTAATCTACTTGTTGCAAGTCCACTACCATTTAAAGTACAAGCATAATGTAAATTTCCTTCTTCATCACGATACTTTGTGTTGTTTCTTCTTGCCTGATAATCTCTACTATTAGATACACTACTTACTTCTTTATAAATTCCCATACTTGGAATCCACACTTCTATATCATAAGTTCTACACATACCTTGAGCGCAATCTCCAGCAGCAAGTTTACTAACTTGATAATGAAGTCCTAAACTTTTCATAAGTCCTTCTGCAATATTTAAAAGTTCGTTAAATGCTTCTTCAGTTTTATCTTCAGTAACATATTGTACCATTTCAACTTTATTAAACTGATGACCTCTTATAGTTCCTCTTTCTTCTTCACGAGAACTTCCTGCTTCAACCCTAAAACATTGAGTGTAAGCAAAGTATTTCTTTGGTAATTCATTAATATCCATTATTTCATTACTATGAACATTAACAAGTCCTGTTTCAGCAGTAGGTAAAAGAAATTTTTGATTTTTTTCACCAGTTTCTTCATCTTGAATCATATAAACTTCATCATTAAATTTTGGAAATTGTCCTGCGCCAAAACCACATTCATATTTTAACATATAAGGTAACATCATAAATTGGAATCCATTTTTCAAATGAGTATCAATAAAATAATTTATTAAAGCCCATTCAAGTCTTGCTCCAATTCCTGTGTATATCCAATTCTTTTCTCCAGCAATTTTTGTTCCTCGTTCATAATCAACCATATTTAAGTCTTTTAATATTTCATAATGAGGTTTTATTTCAAAATCAAATTTAGGTTGTTCCAAATTAGTACTTAAAACTTCATTGTTTTCTTTTCCACCAGCTGGAACATCATCATCAGGAGTATTAGGTAGTCCTGCTAAATAATCGAATATTTTTTTATCTAATTCATTATATTTAACCATTCCTTCATCTATTTTATTACCTAATTCTTTCATTTGTTCTACTATTTTGGTAGTATCTTTTCCTTCTTTTTTCATTTGTGGAATAGTATCGCTTACTTTTCTTCTTTCAGCACGATATTCGTCCATCAAAGTACCAATTTTTCTTTTTTCTTTATCCCACTCTAAAAGTTCATCTAAATTAACATTATTCATTCTTTTTAATAATGCTTTTTCTACTTCTTCTTTATTATTTCTAATTCTATTTATATCTATCATATTAATCGTATCCTCCTCTTTTTATTTAAATAGTATAAAATTAATATGATCAGGATCGTTCAACCGTCCACAATAAAATATATTTCATTTAAAATCACTCTCCTAAAAATAAAAGAGGATAATACCATAGGAGTCTTATTCAAGACGGTACCATCCTCTTATTTAACTTAATTTAGATAACGGCTATTAACCGAAAATGTTTACATTTCACTCAAAGGTAGAAACTTTTAATTAATTCTATTATCTTGCACCAACCGATAACTCTCTATAAGAATATACATAAAAGTCATGTCCTCATCAAAGATTTACGAGTTAAATGATACCATATTTACACTGATTTGTCAATTTTTGACTATCCATTCACCTTTTTTAGTAGCACCAGTTCTTTCAATTAGTCCTTTTTCTATAAGTATTTTTATATTTCTTTGAACAGTTCTAATATTAATACCTAATAGTTTTGACAAAACCTCTTGTGTAATAGTTGGTGAATCTGACATTAAATTAATAATGGATTTTTGAGTTTCAGTTAATTCAGCAATTTCATTTGCTTCTTCTCTAAATTTATCTTTATTAAATGGAAAAGTAACTCTAATAAAATTAGGAAAAAATTCAAATGATTTTTTATCATAACTTTGAAGTATTCTTATTATACCTGTACCCATTTGTTCAACTAAATCTAAATCATTAAATACTTTCATTAATTCTTTATTTTTAGGTAATGAATATCCTTCTAAAAATTCTTCTTTTGTAGTAGATGGTTGAATGCCACCATTTGACGATATTACCAATTTATCACTAAACATTTCAAATTTTGGAGCATATTCATTGGACCAATCATTATGTTATGAGAAGAAAAAAATTATGAGAAGTTGGACTAAGAAAGTCTTTTTTTATGGACTTTTTTCTTTATTTAGCTTCTCATAATAATATTATTGTTATAATATTCTTCGTGTTTCACACAAGAAGGAGATGATATAAATGAATACACAAGAGTATATTGATTTCATACCTAAATTTATTAAAAAACTTAATGATGATGGTATGAGTAAAACCGTGATTGGTACAGCAGAATGGATTACTAATCATTTTAAAAAATACTGTTTAAAAAATGGTATTAATTTTGTAGATATGGAGGTGATAAAAACATTTTATGATGAACAATATGATTTTGATATTTATGATTTAAAATATAATTATCAAACTGTTTTAAGAAGACCTATGTTAATATTAATGGAATATTATGAAACTGGCAATTATTTTAAAACTCATCAAAAATCTGTATCATTAAATATTCCACTTGAATATTCTGATGTTTATCATTTAATACAAAAAGAATATATAAATGTTTTAGATAATTCAATTAAATCTAAGAAAAGGAAATTATGGACTGTTGCTAATTTGATGAATTATTTATACGAAAATAATATAACAGATTTCAAAGATGTACAAATTAGTAATATTTCAAACTATATTGATTTAATTTCTAAAAGATATGCAAAAGAGACTGTAAGACTTATAAAATCAGTTTTAAGGGAAGTGTTAAATTGGTTATATCAAAAAAATATTGTAAATTTTAATGGAAAACAAGCATTTCCAATAATAAGGAAAGATACTAGAGACAAACTGTTATCAACTTATAGTGAAGAAGAAATTAAAAAAATATTAGATGCTATTGATAATTCCAATAGTTATGGAAAATGTGCTTATTTGGTTATTTCATTATTAGCTTATTATGGATTAAGGGTTGGAGATATTATAAATTTAAAATTTGAGAATATTGATTTTGAAAAAAATAGTATAAAAATTATTCAACAAAAAACAGATAAGGAGCTAGTATTACCATTAATTGACGAAGTTAAATTTCCTCTTTTAGATTATTTGAAAAATGGAAGAAATCCTAGTGTTGATGAGGAATATATACTTTCAACTATGCATGCACCATATACTAAATTTAATAACACTTCATCAATACATCGTATGGTTACTAGAGCAATGAAAATTGCTGGAATTAATTTTGAAAATAAGCATCATGGATCACATGCTTTAAGGCATAGTTTAGCAACTAATATGATTAATAATAATGTCCCAATAAGTGCTATAAGTAATGTTTTAGGTCATTCGAGTTCTAAAACTACAAATATTTATATAACTAAAGATACAACACATTTGAGAGAATTAACATTGGAGGTACCTTATAATGACTAAAGATAAAGATCTTGAATTTAAAAGTATATTTAAAAAAGAGCTATCACAATTTATTATATATAAAAGAAGTAATGGATATAAATATTCAAAGCCAATAATTTATAGATTTCATGAATTAGATAGATTTTTTTTATCATTAGATAATAATACTAAATTTATAAATCAAGAAATAGTTGATAAATGGCTTAGTACTTGCAATATTAATAATAAAGAATCTACTAAGGGTAAATATTTTTCAGTAATTTCTCAATTCTGCGATTTTTTAAGAATGAATGGATATGAAAATATAATTAAACCAGATACAAATAAATTAAAATTTCACAGCGATTTTATACCCTATATTTTTACTGATGAAGAAATAAAAAGAATGTTTAAATTATTAAATGATAAATTAAAAATAAATAAAAATTTAGACACATATTCATTTTATATTTTGATGTGTTTATATTATTGCTGTGGTCTTAGATTAAATGAAGCTTTAAATTTAAAAATAAGTGATTATAACACTTATGAAAAAACTATTACAATTTTACAAAGCAAAAATAATATTACTAGAATTATTCCTTTATCTGATTCAATAAATAATTTGATTATTGAATATTTGAACTTTAGAAAATCAAATAATGAATATTTATTTATCACTGATAATAATGTTAAATACTATAAAAGTAAACTATATGAAAAATTCCATTGGTTATTAAAAAATGCAAAAATACCAGTTAGGTATGATGGAAAAAGGCAAAGAATACATGACCTACGTCATACTTATGCAGTAAATAGTCTAAAACAAATGCAAAAAAGAGGTTTTGATTTATATACATCATTGCCTATTTTGTCAGTTTATTTAGGACATAAAAATATTACTGAAACTGAGTACTATCTTAGACTTATTGAAAGTGAGGCTGAAAATATATCAAAAATTACAAGTAATTATTTAAAAAATATATATAATAAGGAGACATTTTATCATGAGTAAAAATTTGAATTATTATATTTCTAAATATTTTGCAGATTATCTTCCAAATGTAAAAGGCGTTTCAAAAAATACAATTAATTCTTATAGAGATACTTTTGTCTCATTATTAAATTATTTAAAGAATGTCAAAAAAATGAATATTAATAATAATTTACCATTAAATTCTTTGGATAATAAATTAATAGAGGAATATCTAATATATTTGGAAGAAGAACAAATGAATAGTATTTCAACTAGAAATCAAAGGTTAGCCGCAATTCGTTCATTCTATAAATATCTAAAAAATAGAGAATTATCTTGTTTTGAAATTTGTTCTAACATCCAATTAATTCCAAACAAAAAAACTCATAAAAAAATATTATCATATTTTTCAATCGACGAAATAGAAATTTTGATTAATTGTCCTAATACTAAAGAAAAAAACGGATTTAGAGATTACGTGTTATTACTTTTTATGTATGAAACGGCATGTAGAGCTCAAGAATTAGCTGATTTAACTTTAAAACAACTAAATTTAAATAATCATTCATTTGTTGTATTAAAAGGTAAAGGAAACAAAGAGAGAAATATTCCTTTAACTAATGATTTAAAGTGTTTGTTGTTAAAATATTTAAATGTATTTTCTATAACTAATAATGATGAATATGTATTTTTGAATAAATCAAATAATAAATTTACTACAAAAGGTATAGAATATATTTTAAAAAAATATATTAATATTGCAAAATCAAAATATCCATCAAAATTTAAAAATGAATATTCTAATCATAGTATGAGACATTCAAGAGCTATGCATTTACTTGAATCTGGAGTTAATTTAATATACATTCGAGATATACTTGGACATACATCTGTAGTAACAACGGAAATTTATGCAAAAACAAATCCAATTATTAAAGAAAAACAAATCTTAGAACATAGCAAAAAGCTAAATGCAACTGATAAATATTCTGAAAATGAAAAAGAAGATTTATTAAAATTTTTACAAGAATTGTAATTATTATTATGAGAAGCTAAATAAAGAAAAAAGTCCATAAAAAAAGACTTTCTTAGTACAACTTCTCATAATTTTTTTCTTCTCATAACATCAATTATCAGAAGCTTCTGATAAATTATGAACTATCGCATTTACTACTGCCTCTCTTACTGCTGCAAAATCATACATTCTAATTTCTTTTCTTTCAGGATATTCTATTTTTGTAAATATCTTATTTTCAATTTCTATCTTATTTAAAATATTCTTTGTTGCTTTAACAATAGAACAATTACCAAAATCTTCATTCTCAATTAAATCAACAGCATTAGTTCCTTCGTATTTACCAAATCTAATAGATATTGTATTATTATCAGCAAGTAAATAAGCATTATAATTATACTTACCATCATCAGTATATAAGTCTAATTGCTTTAGGAAATTATTATTAATATTAAAGCCTTTTTCTTCGTAATATATTTTTAGTTGGCTAAAAGTTAAGTCTTGCTTAGGGGATACTATATTTCTTAATGAAGTTCTTGTTCTTTTATTAACTCTATTATTAATCATATCATAAGGCATACTTTGTATTGAACTACCAACTCTAATAAAACAACTATCAGGTGTCATTCCCATACCTTTAATATAATATGGATCATCACTACCACGAGCAATAATTATTTTAATATATTTTTTACTGTTTTCTTCCAATACAATAACATCATATAATCCTAATGTAGATGGCATTATATTATCTTTTATTCTATCTTTAATAGTTCTTTGTAATAAATCAATATTACCATTTATACCAACAATGTCACCTTTATCATTAACACCAAGATAAATATTACCACCATTAGTATTCAAAAATGATATGACTTCTTCTTCAAATTTATCTGTTAATTTAACTTTAAATTCATTTCTTACATCTTCAATTACATCTATCATAATTTTACCTCCTGATTTTTGTAATCTAATTATACCATGTCGTAAGAAATGTCGCAAGAAAATGCCATAAGAAAGTTATTAAAATTCTTTGTAATTTCTTAATATTTTCACGGTGAAAATTTTTAGTGATATGATTATTTGTCGTAAAAAATGCCGTAAGAAAATGTCGTAAGACAGTATTATCGTTTTTCTAGTATTTTTCCTATTAATAAAGACTTAATTCTTAATAAATGATATAATAATTATCAAAAAGAGGTGGTAACTTTGAAAATTAGTGAAAAGCTTAATTTAAATAAAAGTCAATTTGAACTTGATTTTGTTGATATAGATATAGATAAGGATTTACCTTTATTTATTGATTCAAATTTAATAAGAAAATACGACAGCGAGTTTAATGCAAAATTATCAGATACTATGGATTCATTTTTTACTTATTTATTAAATACTCTATCGAATGGAATGGATGAACAAGCAAAGTATCTTTGTTCACATTTAAGTGAAATAAACGAAACTCATTTAGGATTATCAAAGGGTATATCGCAAGGAAAAGGAGTTGGACCGATAAGTGCTATAAAAATATTTGAAGGATTAAAAAGTAGTCAAGCCATTGAAAATGGTGTATTAGAAAATATAGAAGATTTGAGAGTTTTAGTTCATGGATTTGATAAAGATATGCTTTCAGATATGTTAACCAATATACTAAAAAAACATTTGCTAGACTATACAATTGAACAATGTGAGCTTCTTAATATAACAACTACACATAGTGTTCCATCTGGCTACTTTTGGAACGAGAAGATTTGTCAATGGGAAAACGAATATACTGATAGATTAATTATAGATAATAAGCCAATATTATTAGTACCAAAAAAAATAGTTAATTACTCTTTAGATGGTTCAAGTTATCAATATAAACAACATTTTGTGCTTAATTACCTACAAGAAGAAAATATAAAAAATAGAACTAGTTTAGTACGACAAAGAAAGAAATCAAAAGAATTATTTGTAACAAAAAAGGATATTGTTGAAAAAGAACCGACTATGGATAAAGATTACCTTAGTAATTTTACCATGAAGTATCCAGAAATTTTTGAAAAATTTAAAAAAGATATGCTTAACAGTTCAACACCAATGAGTGGGAATATTTTAGATACAATAGATATAAATACAATATGTAACATATTATTAAACAAATTAGAAAGTATACCTACTGGAAGTAATGCTGCATCCAATTTTCACAATTTAATGATTGGTATTTTTGAATTACTATTATATCCAAATTTAATAAAACCCAAAAAAGAATTAGAAATTAACGAAGGAAGGAAACGTATTGATATATGTTTTACAAACGTATCAGAAAGTGGATTTTTTACCTATGTTCCAGATAAAGTAAATATTCCTTGTCCATTAGTTTTTATAGAATGTAAAAATTATAGTAAAGATGTTGTTAATCCAGAACTAGACCAATTAATTGGAAGATTTAGTACACGCAGAGGAAGATTAGGAATACTCTCTTGTAGAAGTATAGATAACGAAAACACATTTATTGCAAGATGTGCTGATACATATAAAGATGGCAATGGATTAATTATCCCAATCACTGACAAAGATATTATTAGATGTTTAAAAAAAGGAATAGATTGTACAAAAGAATTTGAAGAAATTTTATTTGAAAAAAGTCAAAATGTTATAAAAGGATAAAATTAATGTTAAAAATGTGCTATAATTTATTTAGTTGATTTAATCAATCTTGGGAGTATAATTTTTCGAATATAAGTAAAGTTATCGCTCCATTGACGAATCGGTTCGAACTTTTCGGACATTCAAATATATTCATCTCTGTTTGAGATGATTTTTTATGTGTGTTGTGCATGACATATATCTAGTTGGTGAAAGTCCAAAAGATATCTGTAACTTTATATAGTAAAGTAAGTAGCTAATCGAGGAAGATATATGTCTTATCATGGAGGTCTCATAGACGAATAAGTACAAGCGGTTTCATATACCAATTTTTAATGTCGTTCGAAAAAGTTTACTTTGAGAAGTTAATAGAGGTCATAGTACTAGGAAACTAGGAATAAACCATAGAGATGCATATGTAATAGCTAATTATAGAAAGGGATATTATCATATAGCACATACAAGAGTATTAGAAATTGCAATTTCAAAAGAAAGATAAATAAAAGAGGTCTAGTTGATTCAATAGACTATTATCTAAAAGTACATATTATTACAAATTAAAACGCTGTATACCGAATGGTACGTATGGTGGTGTGAGAGGGAAAAGTATTCAAGATAATTCTTGAATACTTTTCTCTACTCATTTATTTGGTATTTTTTTAATAAATGTTTCAGGATTTGTTTCTGTGGTTAAAACTAGTTTTAATTCTTGATTATTTATTAATGTTTTAATAGTTATTTGATAATATGTATTATAATCTACTTTATTATAATTATTTGATACTGAATTAAATAAATTATTAAATCCACTATTACCTGTTAATTGTAGTAATGGATTTCCACCAAAAACAACTGCTGATAACAATGCACTTTTTGTTTCATTTTCTTCAACTTTCTTGTTTATATTTTGCATCTTTATTTTGGTATCGAATGAAATATTCTTAATAGTATTAATAGGTAATTTTATAGTTTTACTATCTTTTTCGTTATTATTTACACTATATATCAAATCAAGTGAATTATCTGGTATATTGTTAACTAATAACATCATTGTATTTAAAGGTATTTCTTTTATACCAGTAAGAAAATGTGTAAAAATGAATTTATTTTCATTGAAGTCATTATTCGGATTATTAGTCACTTGTTGTTGATTATTACTTATATTTGTATTAATTTCTTTTTTATCATTAAAGAATAACGATAAAATTAAAAAGATAACTGAACTTAGATAAATATAAAAATGTGTTCCTATACTTATTTGCACATCAGTTACAAGAACTATCATTTGATGAACTAAATAATATGTCCATAGATATGTTAATATAGAAATGAATATCACTATATTAGCATTTTTATTAGTTAATGTCATGTACAATGAAATTGCAATAGTAGCTACATAAATATAAAAACTTTCAAATGAAAGTAAAGATACACTTCCTTTATTTGATATAAGTATATTACCAGTTAAAGAAAAAGCAACTACAATAATTGACAAGAATATAAATAAAATTTTTATTGAATTTGAAGAACTTTTATTTTCATTTTGCATATAAATAACCACCTTTATCTTAGAATGATTATAACAAATTTTAAATAATAAATACATATCATAAAGAAAAAATGTAAAAATTTATTGTAGAAAATGTAAAGACAGTGTTCTAAGGTTTATAGAGATAAATGTCTTTGGAATAGTTGTAGATACCTACGATGTTTGCTCTAATTTGTATAGTCGAACTTTTTTAATATAAAAATAATTTGTGGTCGAAAAGTGGTCAAATAAATTGATAATTCAAGATTAATATTATTAGAGATGATTTTTATTTCAAAATTAAACTGTTATTGCAATTTTATAATTCTATCAACAAACTTAAGAGCAATTGGATCATTTTCAGCAATTAATACGGTATTATTATTTTTTACTAATTTATCAAACATTAACATGACTTGTTCTATATTTTTTTCACCCAACCCTCGTACAGGATTATCAAATATATAAATGCTTCTATCTCCAAGTTTTTTGCAAAGTAATTTGGCTAGTTTAATTCTTTGACATTCTCCACCTGATAATGAATAAGAACTTTGATTTAATTTTAAATAATCTAGTCCAATGTCTTTCAAATGTTTAATTCTTCTAATTAATAAAGGATTGTTTTGGTAAATATTTAAAGCTTCTAATACCGTAATATCTAAATTTTCATTTTTTAAGAATTTGCTTATTCCAAAATAGGTAGCTACTGTTGATCTGGAATTTTTAGATACTGGTGAAGCATCAATAATATGTGGTCTCCTGATGTAATTTTTATTTTTAACACTAACTAAATTTTTTCTTCGCTCACTAGCTCCTGTCGATTTATCCAAAGCTTTATATATTGCATCTAAATAAGTGCTTTTTCCACTTTTTTGTGGTCCTGTAATAGAAGTGATTTGATTTAAAAAAAGTAAAACTTTATAATTTTTAATATGTTCAAATTCACTATATTCGGCACTTATTTTTTTGTTTGATTTATTTTCTATTCTGTTAATCGTTATATTTGATAACTCTTTTAAATATTTTTCTCCTGTTGTTTCTTCTAATAAATAACCACCATTAAAACCAGATTCTGGACCAAAAATTAAAACTTTATCTGCAATATTAAATATTTCTCTTCTATGTTCCACAACCACAATAGCATTGTTATTATTTGATAATTTTTTAATAAAATTTGAATATTGAATTGCCTCATCATTTGTCATTCCGGCAAGAGGTTCATCAATAACAATTAGAGTATTTTTTTCCTCTTTTAATTTAAGTAGTTCCATGATCTTTTTACTTGTATCAAAGATCTTTTGAGAGATTGATCGAACTTTATTTGGATAATTTTTAATATTACATTTTTCTTTCTTTACTAACGTTTCATAAGCAAAGGAACTTTTCCCAGAACCACTAGGTCCAGCACATACAGTAACTTTACCAAATTCTATATTTGTCGTAATATTTTTTAAATTGTTAACATGAGCATTTTCAATTTTTATGATATCATTATGCATAAGATACCTCCTTGAATAAATTTTATCAAAACAAATAATAGTTGTAAATTCTTTGCTTAATTAAATTGTTTTTTTATTATCTAAACTATGCTATAATCATTGATAGAGAAAGGAAAAAATATGGATAATTTAAATATTACAGAAAAATATGCATTGTGTATGTTAAAAGAAAAAAAGACTTTGTATGAGAAGGAATTAACACCTTATTTGATTATATCTATGATCATAGAAATGATGCTGGAGGAAAATTTAGAAATTACGGATAAAAATAAGGTGGTATTAAAAAACAAAATACCAACAGTAAGCTATAATATAAAACTATATGATGTTATAAAGGACATGAAGAAAAGTGAAGTGCCTTTAAAAAATATATTAACTTCTATTTGTTATGGTTTTTCAAGTAAAAAATTAAAAAGTATTATAGGCATATTAAAAGAAGATATGGTCAAGGATAAGCTTATCTTTTTTGAAACAAAAAAAGGACTCTTTGGTGAGAAAGAAATTATAAAAATAGATGAAATGAAATTTACTGCTATTATTAATGAAATAAAACAAGAATTTTTAGAAAAAGGAAACTTAGAAGAAGATTTAGTTTTACTAGCATCTTTACTAGATTCTACAAAATTCTTAAAGAATATTTTTAACAAATACGAAAAAGAAACATTAGATAGTAGGTTAAAGGAAATAGAAAAAACAGAAATAGCCAAAAAAATAAAAGTAGCACAGATAGTGATAAGAAATATGTCAGCAACCGTAACAGCAATGATGATTAATGCTTCTAGACCAGTATAAATGGTAAAGTATAATGGAGGAAAATAATATGATTTATCCAAAGGTTCAATTTAAAGTTCTTGCTATTGAAGAAAATCTTGAACAATTAGTATGGTATGCCAAAAAAGAAAATAGCAGCAATAGTCCGCTTGATTTTTTTGTTTTTCTTCTTAAACTCTTTCCAGATTTAAAAGGGAAAATAATAGATGGCATGAGTGATGAAGAATTATATCAAATTTTAAAAAAAGAGGCACAACCTGTTTTAGAAGACTTGGCAAAAAATTCAAAAGATATTGAAAGATATCAGCATATTTGGAATAAAGTAAACGATGATGTCATGAGAGATTTAGAAAATAAGTTAAATATCAAGTGGCCTAGAAATAAAAAAATTGTTTGTCGAGTAGGGCTATTGCCTGTTTGTCCTAGAGACATTCAAAATTTTACGTTTGATGTTAATTATGGAATGTGTGATGATGATTTAATCGCAACAGGAATCCATGAAATATGCCATTTTCTTTATTTTGAAAAATGGAAAGAAATTTATCCAAATTATACAGAAGAGGAGTTTGATTTTCCACATATTGCATGGTATTTAAGTGAAGCAATGATTGATCCACTTCTTAACAATGAAAGCTTTAAAAAATATACCAAAAAAGATTTGTCGTCTTATTCTGTATTTTATGAAACTTATATAGAAGATAAATCTATTATTACTACTTTAAGAGAATATGTAGAAGATTATGAAATAGAAGAAGCAATAAAAAAAGGTTATGCGTATTTTCAAAAATATGAGGAAAGAATAAAACAAAATAACATATAAAGAAAATTCCTTTAAAGTTTGCGAATTGTAAAAAAATATAGTATAATATGTAGCAAATTAAGGGGGGAACTTTATGCGTGTTATTAATTTAAGAATGCATCAAGTAAGAAGATTAAAAGAATTAGAAATAGAAAAAGGAGTATTAAATACAGAAGCACTCTTATTAGTACTGAAGAAAAAACAAGCCAAGACAGAAAAAGGTGGCAGAATGGTCTTCAAATATTTGGATGCCCAAGATGATCCAAAAGTAATGGCCAGTAAAATGTATACGGTAAGTATGTTAAATAGTTCGGAACAATATAAAAGCATTGATAAACTAATTCTTCCAGAATTTGCGGTTGCAGTGGATCAAAAAATTAGTGGTTTTGCATCCGCTTTAGAAGAAAATCATAGAAACGTTGGAAGATATCTTAATGATGATACCATTTCCTTACAAGATAAACTACCATATTTAAAACAAATAGGGGAGATCATACAAGAAGTAGAACAAGTAGATGATAATAATTTTCGAATGCAATTTGGGGATTTGAATGAATATAACTTTATTTTAAGTGAAGATGATAAAGTAAAAGCAGTCGATCTTGATAGTTGTTATTTAGGACAAGGAAATCCACCGATTTCTTATTATCTTAAACAAGATAAGGATATTTATTCCTTAAAAGAAAAGTATAAAACTGATTCCCATGGCGTTATCATACCAACGGATAATACAGACTTATATTGTTATAGTATGATGATTTTAAGTACGCTTGCCAAAGAAAATATCTTTCAGTATAATCTTAATGTTTATTATGCTTATTTAAATCATTTAAAAGAAGTAGGGGTAGATATAGAATTGATCAAACAATATCATCATCTATATGTACCGATTGATAATCAAAATCCAAAAGATTTACTATCCACTATTCCAGTGGAAAAGGAAAAAGAAATGGAATTTAAAGAATTTAAGAAACAATATCAATTGAAAGAAACTTTCTAAGTACAAGGATTTTCCTTGTATTTTTCGTTTTTATTTTTAATAGAATGAAAGAGAAAGGATGTCTTTTATGAGAAAAAAATGTATGTTATCTTTGTTATCTTTTCTTTATTCTATTTTTATCATCATAGGAATAAGTTTCCAAAAGTTTAAAAATTTGAATTTTCTTTTTCAAAAATACTATATTTCTATTCCTTTTTTTCTTCTTCTTTTTCTACTATTTCGAAAAGGAATAGCATTTCTTTTTTCTTATTTGGATGAAAAGAAAGAAAAAAAAGAAATCAAAAAGAAAGGAATCTTATTACTATTTGATCAAAAACCAATAGTATTTTCTTTTCTTGTTCTTCTTATCTTTTTTCTTCCTTATATGATTGCTTTTTATCCTGCCATTTTATCCAAAGATCCTAGTTTTCAAATTTTACAATATTTTGGTATTGATAATAAATATTCCTATTATTCTGTATTATTAGATAAAAATGTTATCATAACCAATCATCATCCAGTTCTACATACTCTTTTATTGGGTGGATTTGTTAAAATAGGTATGCTTTTTGATAGTGTTAATATGGGTTTATTTTGTTATAGTATATTTCAAATCCTAGTCGTAATATTTACGTTATCTTATAGTGTTTTCTTTTTAAAACAGATAGGACTTAGTTTAAGATACCGTATTTTAGTACTAGGAATTTATGCCATTTGTCCTATTTTTCCATTTTATGCTTTATCTCCTGTAAAAGATGTATTGTTTAGTTGTATTTTCTTGTTTTATGTCATTTCTTTATATTTCTTACAAAAGAGGGAAGAGAAACTAAAAAGGAAAGAAATGTGCAACCTTTTTTCTCTTTTTCTATTGCTCCTTTTATTTCGAAACAATGGAATTCATGTCTTTGTTCTATCTTTTTTTCCTTTTCTCTTTTTAAAACATAGAAATCGTTTTCAACATATTTTTCTTTTTGTTCTTACGGTTTGTTTTTATCTTTCCTATCAAAATATCATTCTTCCATTTTTTCATATTACACCATCTAGTAAAAGAGAGATGTTATCCATTCCTTTTCAACAAACAGCGCGTTATGTCAAATATCATAGGAAAGAGATAACACGCGATGAAAAAATGATAATTGATAAAATATTATCCTATGATACCCTAAAAGATCGCTATAACCCTGAAAAATCCGATCCTGTTAAAAATGAATTCAATAAATATAGTACCAAAGAAGATTTAAATCGTTATTTTAAAGTTTGGTTTCAAGAAGGAATAAAGCATCCTATTACATATTTAGAAGCAACGCTTCATAATACGTATGGATATTTTTATCCTTTTCAATTAAATTGGTATTTTTATAGTAAGTTTGAAAATACATTAAATCAGTATGGTTTTTCTTATCATTATAATCGTCTTTCTTTTTTACGAACCTTTTTTACTTATTATGGTAATATTTTTCCCTATCTTCCAGTTCTAGGTCTTTTGGTTAATATTGGTTTTTCCTTTTGGATCTTGCTTTTTATGACGCTGTATCTTTTTTATCGAAAGTATTATCAAGAATTACTTTTCTTTCTTCCATCTTTTATTATTTTTCTTGTTTGTATCGCATCACCTGTTAATACTTACTTTCGTTATGCACTACCAAACATTATGTTACTTCCAACTCTTTTTGGTATCTTTCTTAGTACTATCAAAAAAGAAAAAAATTTGATACAATAAGTAAAGGAGGAGAGAATATGAAATATCATTATAAGACAGAAGAAGTGTGCCCAAAAGAGATTATATTTGAATTAAACGATGGAATTTTATCACATGTACAGTTTCTATATGGTGGATGTCCTGGTAATTTACAGGCTTTACCAAGACTAGTAGAAAATATGAGTGTAGAAGAAGTTACCCAAAAATTAGAAGGCATTAAGTGTGGAAGAAAGAATACCTCGTGTGCCGATCAACTGGTAAAAGCAATAAAGAAAGCATATGAAGAAGAAAAGAAAGTAGTATCTTAATTTGAATTGTGATTTTTATTGCAATTTTTTTCTTTTTAGGGTATTCTATAAATAGTTGAGAAAAGAGGTAGTATATGAAAAAGAAAGTATTGATGATAATACCTGTAATACTTATGGTATTATCGATTGGAATTATTATGTATGTAAAAGGAAATGATATCAAAGCAAAAGTTAATTTGGATGCCATTAAATTTAAGGAAGATTATGAAAGCTTAAATGGTACAAAAAGAGAAAAAGATGGAAAAACCATTCGTTCTATTACAATTCCGAAAAAGAATCCTTTTGTTTATAAAGAAGCAGAAGACATTGTAAAGATGGTAGAGGAGAAAGAAACATTTGTTGTTTACTTTGGTTTTAATGATTGTCCTTGGTGTCGAAGTGTTGTTCCAACGCTTGCAAGTGTAGCGAATGATTTAAATCTTGATACGATTTATTATGTAAATGTAAAAGATATTCGGGATACAATGAAATTAGATGATGAGAACAAAGCAGTAACCGATGTAAAGGGAAGCAAAGGTTATTATAAACTACTTGATACTTTTTCTAGTGTTTTAGAAGATTACACCTTAGAAGATCAAGAGGGAAACGAAGTAGAAACGGGTGAGAAGAGAATTTTTGCGCCTAATATTATTAGTGTTATTGATGGAAAAGTAACCAAATTAACGGAAGGAATTAGTGAAAAACAAACCGATGGTTATATGAAATTAACAAAAGAGATGAAAAACGATATGAAAAAGCAAGTAGAAGAAGTATTAAAACCAGTACAAGAAGCAAAAACAACATGTGCAAAAGATAAAGGTTGTTAAGAATGGAACAATATCAAGAAATTGAACGTAGTATTATAAAAAAATATCGAAAAGATATATGGAGTCCTTTTATGAAAGCTGTAAGAGAATACCGTCTTATCGAAGAAAATGATAAGATTATGGTTTGTATGAGTGGAGGAAAGGATTCCTTTTTACTTGCGAAATGTTTTCAAGAAATCAAACGCCATGGAAAAGTTCCTTTTGATGTTTGTTATGTTGTAATGGATCCAGGCTATAAAGAAGAAAATCGAAAGAAAATAATAGAAAATGCTGAAAAACTTAATATTCCAATCGAAATATTCCAAAGTGATATTTTTGAAATTGTCCAAAATGTAGAAAAAAGTCCTTGTTATTTGTGTGCTAGAATGAGAAGAGGTTGTCTTTATAGCAAAGCAAAAGAACTTGGATGCAATAAAATAGCCTTAGGGCATCACTTTAATGATGTGATTGAAACAACGCTATTATCAATGTTTTATGGTGCAGAAATTAAAACGATGCTTCCCAAATTAAAAAGTGATCATTTTGAAGGATTAGAATTAATAAGACCACTTTATTATGTAAGGGAAGATGCTATTCTTGCTTGGACAAAATATCATCATTTAACCTTTTTAAACTGTGCTTGTCGTTTTACAGAAGATGTTTCTTTAAAAAAAGAAGAAAGTAAGCGATTAGAAATCAAAAAAATAATTCATGTTTTAAAAAAGCAAAATCCTATGATTGATTATAATATTTTTAAAGCCCTTGATAATATTAATTTAAACTGTGTATTAGGAGTTAAAAAACAAGGAATCTATCATAGTTATCTAGAAGAATATGAAAAAGAAAAACTTGAGTGATCAGCCCAAGTTTTTTTTAGATATTATTCCTCCATCATTTTTTTAAAAACTAACGTATCTCGTATCACAAAATCATTTTTAAGATATAAGTGATGAGCTGCTTTTCTTTCTTTTCGAGAAGTAAGTTCTAAGTAAGAAACATTATCTTTTTTCGCATATTTTTCTACTTCTTTTAAAAGTAGGGTTGCAATACTTCTATTTTGATATTCTTTTTTTACACAAACGTAATTAAGAAAATAATAAGATATATTCTTGATAGTATCATCTATTTTGTCAATTGAAATATGTCCAATCACTTTATCTTTATCAAGAGCAATCAAAGAAAAATGATGTTCATTTTCTACATATTTTAATTTTTTCGAGACACCATCAAAATTTTCACTAAGAAGTTCTCCTGTTTCTTCTGTTTTTTCTTTTGTTAATCTTTCAATTTTTATTTCCATTCTATTCACCTGATACTATAATACCATAAGGAAAAACCTTTCGTAAAGTAAATTGTTAAGAAAAAAATGTGATGAAAATAGTAAAATATGTGGAAAAAATGTGATATTTTTTGTAAAAGCAGTGTAAAAAACGTGATTTTTTAATAATATATGTATATAATGGAAATATGAGGTGATAAAATGAATAGAAAAATTATGATGGATTTGATAAAATGGAAAAATCGAAAAAACAGAAAACCACTCATTTTAAAAGGTGCAAGACAAGTTGGAAAAACTTATATTTTGAAGCAATTTGGATTAGAAAATTATGAATCTGTCGCATATTTTAATTTTGATAATGATAGTGATTTATATGATATTTTTGAACATACAAAAGATCCAAAAAGAATAATAGAACAGTTATCCCTTGCTTGTGGGAAAAAGATTAAAGAAAAAGATACTTTAATTATTTTTGATGAAATTGGAGAGTGTCCCAATGCACTCAATAGTTTAAAATATTTTTGTGAAGAAGCTCCCACTTATCACGTGGCATGTGCAAGTTTAAGAATAAGACTTTCGCATACATCTTTTCCTGTTGGTAAGGTTGATTTTTTAGAGATGATGCCAATGAGTTTTATGGAATTTTTAAATGCTGATGGGTATCAAAATATTGTGGAATATTTTGATAATCTTCAAGTGATTGAAAAAATACCAGAAAATATTTTTCATTTGTTAGAAGAAAAATTAAGAACTTATTTTATTGTTGGTGGAATGCCAGAAGTTGTTTCTTCTTGGGTAAAAAATAAAGATATTGAAGAAGTGGAAAGATTACAAGATGCTATTTTGACATCATACGAGAATGATTTTTCAAAACATACAAGTAATAGCGAAGGAAATAAAATATCTCTTATTTGGAATAGTATCGTTTCTCAATTAGCCAAGGATAATAAAAAATTTTTATTTCAAGTGGTAAAGGAAGGTGCAAGAGCAAGAGAATACGAAAATGCTCTTAATTGGTTAAAGGATGCAAATGTAATATATAAAATTCATAATGTGAAAAAAGCAGTCTTGCCTTTGATTGCATATCAAGATTTATCATCTTTTAAAATATATTTTAATGATGTAGGTCTTCTTTGTAGAAAAGCAAAAATTGATAGTCGTCTTGCCATTAGTAAAGATGAAATTTATGGGGAATATAAAGGAGCTTTAACAGAAAATTATGTATTAGAAATGTTGTCTTCTCTTTATAAAGATACTATTTTTTATTATACATTTGATAAATATGAAATTGATTATGTGATCCAAACCTTAAATGAAATTATTCCAATTGAAGTAAAGGCATCCAAATCGACGAATCATATTAGTTTTAATAAATATAATGAAAAAATGAATCCAAAACTTAGAGTACGATTTTCCATGAACAATTTAAGTTTTGATGATAATTTACTTAATGTTCCTTTGTTTTTGATTGAATATCTTCCAAAATTAATTCTTATCCTATCCGATAAGTAAGAAAACTATTGGCAAAAATAAATTTCTATATTATAATAAACATGTACAAAAACGAAGAAGTCGAGGAGTATATAGAATTTTATTTTAAGAGAGTATAGGGTGGTGAGACTATATAATAAAATCTATAGAAGGTAGCGATGGAGTTTTATTTCTGAATCAGTAGGAAATAACGTCTTGACACGTTACGTCTTAAGAGATTACGAAAGTAATAATAAAGGTGGTACCACGGAGCAGTTCGTCCTTTTGGATGAATTGCTCTTTTTTGAAAGGAGAATTGTTATGTTAGAGAAAAAATACAACCACAAACAAGTAGAAGAAGGAAAATATGAAACATGGTTAAAGAAAGATTATTTTAAATCTGGTGATTTATCAAAAGAACCATATTGTATTGTAATACCTCCTCCTAATGTTACAGGAAAACTTCATTTGGGTCATGCTTGGGATACAACCCTACAAGATATTTTAATTCGTTATAAAAGAATGCAAGGCTATGATGCTTTATGGCTTCCTGGAATGGATCATGCTGGAATTGCAACACAAGCGAAAGTAGATCAAAAATTAAAAGAAGAAGGTTTCGATCCAAGATCGATGAAGCGAGAAGATTGGTTAAAAAGAGCTTGGGAATGGAAAGAAGAATATGCCAAAAACATTCATGAGCAATGGAAAAAATTAGGACTTTCTCTTGATTATAGTAAAGAACGTTTTACTTTAGATGAAGGTTTAAACAAAGCAGTCAATTATGTTTTTGTAACCCTTTATAAAAAAGGATACATTTATAGAGGAGAAAAAATAATCAATTGGGATCCATCCGCTAGAACAGCTCTATCAAATGAAGAAGTTGTTTATAAAGATGTACCAGCAGCGTTTTATCACATTAAATATTATTTAGAAGACAAAAGTGACTTTTTAGAAGTTGCGACAACAAGACCAGAAACCCTATTTGGAGATACAGCAGTTGCTGTTAATCCAGATGATGAACGCTATCAAAAATACATTGGAAAAAATGTAATCTTACCAATCGTAGGCAAAAAAATTCCAATTATTGCCGATTATCATGCTGATCCTTCTTTTGGTAGTGGTATCGTAAAAATAACCCCAGCACACGATCCCAATGACTTTGAAGTAGGCCTTCGTCATAATCTTCCGAAAATTAATATTTTAAACGAAGACGCTACATTAAATGAAAATGTTCCAAAAGACTATGTAGGGCTTGATCGTTTTGAAGCAAGAGAAAAAGTAGTCGAAGATTTAAAGACGGAAGATTTACTAATTGAAATAAAAGAAATTACCCATTCGGTTGGTCATAGTGAGAGAACTGGAGTTATGATAGAACCTTATTTATCAAAACAATGGTTTGTTAAGATGCGCCCTTTAGCAGATCAAGTTCTAGCCAATCAAAAAAGAAAAGATAGCAAAGTAAACTTTATTCCAACAAGATATGAGAAAACAATGAACCATTGGATGGAAATAACCTATGATTGGTGTATTTCAAGACAACTTTGGTGGGGTCATCAAATTCCAGCTTGGTATAAAGGGGATGAGGTATATGTTGGAGTAGAAGAACCAAAAGAAGAAGGATGGGTAAGAGATAAGGATGTTTTAGATACTTGGTTTTCTTCTGCTTTATGGCCATTTTCTACCTTAGGTTGGCCAGATGAGACGGATCTTTTCAAACGGTATTATCCAAATAATGTTTTGGTAACTGGTTATGATATTATTCCTTTTTGGGTTAATCGTATGACCTTTCAAGGTTTAGAATTTACAGGAAGACGTCCGTTTAAAGACTGTTTGATTCATGGTTTGATTAGAGATAAAGAAGGAAGAAAAATGAGTAAATCCTTAGGAAATGGTGTCGATCCAATGGATGTAATCGATACTTATGGAGCAGACTCTCTTCGTTTCTTTTTAACCACCAACACTGCACCTGGAATGGATCTTCGTTATGATGAAGAGAAAGTAAAATCAACATGGAATTTTATTAATAAATTATGGAATGCAAGTCGATTTGTTTTAATGAAATTAGAAGAAGAAAAAGACTTTTCGATTCAAAAAGAAGCATTAACACTTGCAGATAAGTGGATTTTAGAAAAAAGAAATGCTTTGGTAAGAGAAGTAATCAAAAATATGGAGTCTTATGATTTTCATACCGTAGGAAATCGTCTTTATGACTTTATTTGGAGTGATTTTTGTGATAGTTACATTGAACTTACCAAAGGAGAAATCACAAATACGACCAAAACAGTATTACTAGAAACACTTACCGTTATTCTAAAATTATTACATCCTTTTATGCCTTATGTAACAGAAGAAATTTATAGTAAGTTACCGAAGAAAGAAGAAGAATCCATTATGATTAGTGCTTATCCAGAAGTAGATATTACAATTCAATATGAGGAAGCCTACTATACAATGGAAAAAGTTTTAAAGGATATTAGAGAAATAAGAAATTTAAAAGCAATCAATAAAATTCCAAAGGATTCCTATGTAGAATTTGAAACCAAAGAAGAATTAAAAGAGATCTACCAAAGTCAGTTAAAAATAAAAGAAATGGAAAAAATAGATCCTGCTGGTTATGAAAAAATAGAGTATCAATCAAGTTTTGTAAAGGTAGTCTATTATTTAAAAAATAATATTGATAAAAAATCCTTAGAAGAAGAATTAAAGAAATTAGAAGCATCCATTAAAAGACGTGAGAATCTATTAAAAAATGAAAACTATGTTTCAAAGGCCCCAAAAAATATTGTTGATATGGACCGGAAGAAATTAGAAGAAGAAAAAGAAAAATTAGAAAATATCAAAAAGCAGTTAGGAGACTAAACTGCTTTTTAAGTAAGAGCAATTTCTGTTTCTAAATCTTTATCAAAAATAGCAATGTATAAAAGGATACATCCTCCAATTAAAATTAGGGTTGCAGCGATCAAATTTGCTTCATTAAAAAATTTTGTAGTAGAAGAGTCTGTTTCTTTCAAATTTTTAACATCCCTTAGACTATCTTCAAAGAAATAAAGATAAACCAAAAGTGCGACAGCAAAGATAAAAATATTAAGTTTTCGGTACTCTTCTTTTGCTTTTACATCATCAAAAAGAATATATTTTTTTTCTATCGAATTACTATAAAAACTTAAAAGGATTAAAACAATATAGATACTCCAAGCAATATTTTCGTCTTGGATTTTTTGTAAAATTTCAACTTTTTTCTCCATATTAAAATATATTCAAAGAAAAAGATTAATATAATGGGGTAGGTGGTATTATGCATCTTCCGAATGTTTCAGCCAAAACATTTTCTTTTAGTGCCGTATTACTTGGTTATTTATTAATTGATGATCTAACAGCAAACGAACAAAATGCACTTGGAAACTGGTTAATGTTAACGGCGCAAGTATTAAGTACCAATGCCTTTTATCAACAAGTCCAACAAGAACGATCGCAAGCAAATACTTCCACAGTATCCAATGAAGATGGAATTAAAATGTTAGAAAAAATGGTCGAAGCCTTAAAGAAAGAAATAGAAGAGTTAAAAATGAAAAATTAGGATAGTTTCCTCTTTTTTCTTTTTCAAAAATATATTATACTAACAATAGAAGGAGTGATAATGATGGCAAGTATCAAAAATCAGACGACAAAAACGATTCTTTCTTTTTTCTTTTTAACAATAGGATCGATTCTTGCAGCTTATGCCTTAGAAGCTTTCTTAATCCCAAATACCATTTTAGATGGCGGTGTGACAGGTATTTCTATTATCGTTTCTAAACTAACAGAATTACCTCTTAGTTTATTGGTATTGCTTTTTAATATTCCCTTTATTTATGTTGGGTATAAAAATTTAGGATTCAACTTTTTGTTTCGAACGATTTATACTATGGTGTTATTTTCCGTTTGTCTAACGCTTTTTCATTCGGTAGAAGCAATAACCGAACAAATATTATTAGCAACCGTTTATGGTGGTGTTTTATTAGGGGTAGGAGTAGGACTTATTATTCGTTCTGGTGGTTGTGTGGATGGAACAGAGTCTGTCGCAATCGTCATTAGTAAAAAAACATCTTTATCGGTTGGACAAGTGGTCTTAATCTTTAATTTGATTATTTATGGAGTTGCTGGACTTATTTTTGGAATTGATCGAGCCCTTTATTCTTTGCTTACTTATTTTATTACGTTTAAAACCATTGACTTTGTATCCGAAGGCTTAGAACAGACAAAAGCAGCCCTTATTATTACAGATAATGGAAGTGACATAGCCAAAGAAATTTATAAGCGATTAGGAAGAACCGTAACAATTATGGATGGGAAAGGATTAATTAGTGGAGAAAAAGAAATATTATATTGTGTTTTAACAAGAATTGAAGTGTTTGAATTAAAACATATTGCAGAACAAATGGATGAAAGTGTATTTATTAGTATTTTAGAAGTATCCGATTTAATTGGAGAACATATTAAATCAACGAAAAAACTAAGAAAAGTAAGAGAAAATATAAAGAAGACTGCTAGCAAGTAACAGTCTTTTTATTATGAATAAAAAAGTTTGATAATTATAATTTTGATGAGAGGAAATATAGAAGTGAAAAAAGAAAAGAAAATAATAGACATCTTGCGAAACTAAAGATATAGAAAATTATCAAAAAAAATGTTAATCTTATTCTAGGTGAGATAAAA